>QJVU01000691.1 GCA_003235605.1 Planctomycetota bacterium
TCCTTTCCCAATGGCCCGCTACCGAGCTGCCCGTGGCACCCGAGACCTCCTTCCTGAGCGCATGCCACTGCTCGAACACGTTTTCGGTTCTTGTCGCGAGGTCCTGGAGCAGCACGGCTACGGCGAGATCCGGACCCCCCTGTTCGAGGAGACCGCCCTTTTCGAGCGCTCCCTGGGAGAGGTGACCGACGTGGTCCAGAAGGAGATGTTTACGGTCACCCGTGGCGACACGCGTGTCAGCTTCCGTCCCGAGGGCACGGCTCCCGTGGTGCGCGCCTACCTGGAGCACAACCTCGACAAGGTTCGGCCGTTCCAGAAGCTCTACTACATCGGCCCCATGTTCCGCTTCGAACGGCCCCAGGCCGGGCGCGCTCGCCAGTTCGACCAGGTGGGCATCGAGGTCCTTGGCTCCACAAGCCCGTTGGTCGACGTGGAAGTCGTGCTCCTGGCCCACCGGTGTTTCGAGGCCATCGGCCTCCAGAACTACCGGGTCCACATCAACACCATCGGCGACCGCCAGGATCGGGACCGCTTCCGAGCGGTGCTCAAGGACTACTTTGCGCCGATCCTGGGAGATCGCTGTGAGGACTGCCGGCAGCGCTATGAGCGCAATGTCTTTCGGATGCTGGACTGCAAGGTGGCGGGGTGCCAGCCCAGCAACAAGGCCGCACCGAGCTTCTTGGACCACGTTGCCGACCACAGCCGGACGCGGTTCGAGGAGAGTCTGGGAGTGTTGCAGGACCTCGAGGTGCCGCTCACTGTCGACAAGGACATTGTCCGGGGCTTCGACTACTACACCCACACGGTCTTCGAGGTGCTGTGCCCCGACCTGGGAGCGCGGGACGCCGTCTGCGGCGGCGGCCGGTACGATCACCTCATCGCCGACATGGGAGGCCCGGACCTGGGCGCCATGGGCTTTGCCATCGGCGTCACCCCGACGGTGCTCGCCCTCGAGAAGCAGCGCCACCCGGCCACCAGGCCCAAGGCACCTGCCACCGACGTTTTCGTCGTGCCTGTGACCGACGCCGAGCGCCGAACGGCGTTCCTCCTGGCCGACCAGCTCCGTCGCCAAGGCCTCAAGGTGGACACCGACTTCGAGGAACGCAGCGTGCGCGCGCTGTTCAAGGCCGCGGACAAGCGCGGCGTCAAGCTGCTGGCACTCCTGGGCCCCGACGAGATCTCGAGAGGCAGCATCAAGATCAAGGACTTGCGCAACGGCGAGGAGTTCCACCTTGCCAACGATGCAGGCTTGGCAGCCGCCCTCACCGGGAGGCTCTCCTCGTGAGAGTGAAGGGGCTGGCGCTGGTCGGCGGCGCCTTCAACCCCCCCCACCTTACCCACCGGAAGATCATTGCAGCCGCAAAGGAGCTGCTTCCCGTCGACAAGGTGGTGATCCTGCCCACCGGCGCACACCCCCACAAGCAGGAACCCGGGCACGAGATGGCCAGCGCCGCCGCGCGCCTGGAGCTCTGCCATCTGGCGTTCGGAGACATCCCCCGGGTCGTCATCGACGACCGCGAGATGCGCCGCGAGGGGCTCTCCTACACGGTGGACACCCTCCAGGAGATCCACGACGAGAACCCGGAGGCCGCCCTGTTCTGGATCATCGGCTCCGACAACCTGCCCCTGCTCCCTACCTGGCGCCGGCCGGAGCGGATCCTGAGCCTGGCAACCCTGGTCATCTACCCGCGCAAGGGCCACGCGGCTTCGCCAGGGGATCTGTTGCCCGGGCGTGCGTTGCCAGAAGGTGCCGTCTTGACGCTGGACGTCACCCCCGACGACGTCTCCGCCACCGCCATCCGCAATGCGCTCCGGTCCGGGCGGGAGCCAGCAGGTCTCGATCCACGGGTGCTGGACCGGATCCACCAGCTGGGGCTTTACGGTACCTAGCCCTGGGAACCCATGGAACCCTGGTACGCCGCCCCAATGACGTGCTTGGGCCTGCTGCTGGGCCTCTGCTGCCACCGCAGGCTGCTGGCGATCTTTCCTGAAGACCAGCCAGGCCAGGTGGCCCGCAAGCGCCATGCAAGGCCCACGCCGCTCGTGGGCTGGACCCTGGGGCTGGCAGCCCTGGGGCTGAGCTTCGGTGCCTGGTGGCTCATGGCGGCGATCTGCTTGACCACCTGGATCGGCTACCTGGACGACCGGGGCAAGGACGCCGGCACCGGCAGCCCGGTGGGCTGGCACCGCAAGGGCCGCTACCTCGCCGCGGCGAGCGTGTGCGGCGCCGTGCACCTCTGGCAGCAGCAGGGCGCCCCCGTGGCTGACAGCTCCGTCGGCGACGCCGCGCTGGCTTTGTTGCTGCTGTTCGCGGTTACCAACGCGGCGAACTTCCTGGACAACGCCAACGGCGTGACCGCGGCCCTGGGCTCCCTGGGCCTGTTGCTGGCCACGCACGGCCAGGGCCCCATGGCCGCGCTGGGCTTCGTCTACCTGGGCTTCCTGCCTTTGAACTGGCCCAGGCCCATCGTGTTTCTGGGCGACAGCGGGGCCCTCACCCTGGGCCTCTGTCTCGGCGTCACCATCCTGGGTGCCGGCCCCGGCGCGCAGGGCAGCATCTCCCTGGCCACCCTGGCGCCGGTGGCGGTCTTCCTCCTGGACTTCGTCCAGGTGGTCCTGGCCCGCCTCATCATCGGCGTGCCCCCGTGGGTCGGTGACCGGCGCCACCTCACCCACATCCTGAGCAACCTGGGGTTGCCCCATTGGCTGCTGGCGCCGCTGCTGACCGCGGGGGCATGGCTGATCGTCGAGTACCTGGCACCGCACCTTGCCTAGTGTCGCTGGGGTCTGTTGTCATCGTCGCCGATCCCGTACGGTCTGGCTCATGAAGACCACACCACGCACCACGCATCTCGTTGTCTTCGTCGGCACCTTGTGTCTCGCAAGCTCCCACGTTCCGGCGCAGGTGAACCCGGTCGTCCCCCGGGAGTACACCAACCTCTGGGGGGGCAACAACGGCTCCGGCGTCGGCTTCGGGACATCCACCAACAGGGTGCAGGCGCTCTACATCGCACCTGTCGCCGCGAAGACCCCGCTGTTCGGCGTCGGCTTCCGCCGCACGGTGGGCACCACCGCCTCCAGCGCCTTCTCGGTCAACATGGAGGTGAGCTTCTCGAGCACCCAACAGACCCTCACCACGCTTTCGTCGACGTTCTCCACCAACGTCGGCTCCGACGCCACGGTCATCTTCAAGGGCGCGCTGCAGGTAGGCGCCATGCCGGCGAACGTGAGCGCCGCGGCCTTCGTGAACATCCCCGCCAGCAAGCTCTGGATCTTCGGGGGGCCCAACCTGCTGGTGGAAATGAAGACCGGGACCTTCGTCTCCGGCTCGCCGATACGCATGGACCGGTGCTTCGAGCGGACCACCGCCGGAGAGGCCGTGAGCTTCGGCCAGGGCTGTGGCAACGCCACCATCGGCGGCTCGGGAAGCTACACACCCGGCAACTCCTTCACGATCACGCTGAGCGGCGCCCCCGCCAAGCAGCCGGTGCTGCCCATCATCGGCCTCGACAGTGCCAACGGGATCCCCCTGAACCTTGGCGCCATCGGCATGACCGGCTGCGAGATGCTCACCAACATGAGCCTGCCCCAGGCGTTCATGCTCACCGATACCAGTGGCGCCGCATCCCTGGGAACGTTGCAGGTTCCCAACCTCCCGGGCCTCGGCGGCCTCGGCATCGCCTTCCAGTGGCTCTACGGCGATCCCAACGCCAGCAACCCCCTGAAGGCGCTCGCCACCGGCGGCCGCCTCGTGCACATCGGCCCGATCCTCTGCAAGAACCGCTACGTCTACTCGTTTACCAGCGAAACGGCGACCACCGGCACGGTGCAGGCTGGCGGCCCCATCGCCCGGATCCAGACCAAGCAGTAGCCACCGCCTGAACCAAGCCGGATTCAGGGACCCAGCACCCTCTTGATCGCCTGCTCCACGCCCTCCCTGGTCTGCTTGTGGCCCGGCTCCGACCAGAGCTTGTTGCCTTCGGCGTCGGTGATGACCATGCCGTGTCTGCCGAGCCCGTACCTCTCGATGAGCCCGGGGCTGTCGCCTTGCTGGTAGTCCTTGACCTGGAACACCATCCTGTCCCCATAGACCTGCTCGAGCCCATTCACGATGGGCACCACCTTGGCGCAGAACGCTCAACCAGGGATGGTGAAGTAGGTCAGAGTGGAGGCGCGGGCCCCCTTCCCCTCTTGCTTCGGCTCTCGCTTCTGCTTCTGCTCCTTGGTTTGCCCGGGAGGGAGCTTCGCAGGGGAGTCGGAACAGCCGGTTCCGAGGAGCGACAGGATTGCCGCGGCCGGGGTGAGCAACCAACGCACCATGGGGGATCCTCCATTCTTCAAAAGCTGGAAGGGGCGGGGCGAAGGCGCGGCAGTCTACTTCTC
>QJVU01000750.1 GCA_003235605.1 Planctomycetota bacterium
GCAGAGTCCTTCTTCCGGAATCGTTCCCGAGCGCGGGCGACCGCGGCCAGGTAGCGGTCAAGATAGGCTTCCGCGGTGTATCGTTCGAGATAGCGCTGCCGTGCGCGCACGCCGAGCTCCTCGCGAAGAGCATTGTCGTGCCAGAGCTTCTCGAGATGCTCGATCAGCTCGTTGTCGTTGGCATAGAGGCGGCCGACGTGTTCATCTACGATGTCTTCCGTGCCACCGCACCGGCTGGAGATCACGGGAGTCCCGCATGACATGGCTTCCGCGGCGGACAAGCCGAAGACCTCGGCACACAGTGAAGGAAACACCAGCGCAACGGCTCTGGCGTACCAGGATCCGAGTTGCTCGCGTGGCACATGACCCACGAGATGAACGTTGGGTAGCCGGCGACTCTGGATCTGAGCCTCGAGCTCGCCTGCGCCGACAAGCACGAGGGACATGTCGGGGCGGCGCGCAAATACATCAACGAGTTTCAAGACCCCCTTCGCAGCGACGAGGCGTCCCGTGTAGAGAAAGAAACGTGGGGGCATGCCAGGTGCAAGCGCACCTGTCCCGGGGAGCGGCGGAGAGTAGCTCTGCACCACTTCGAGAGGCACGTCTACACGGTGTCGTGCCATCCACGCCTGGTGTTGCCCAGCCGTAAACCGACTTGGTGACACGATCAGATCCAGGCTTTCCATGCATCGCGCGCGCCATGCCGTCAAGAGGCGCCAAGCTTGCGGCGGCGTTCGATGGGCGATGCAGCAACGCAAGCACTCCGGGCTGGTGCAGAGCTCCCCCGTGTACTTCCACAGGACGTGCGTGGGACACACCCACCAGTGCTCGTGCAGCGTGAAGACCTTCGTCGCGTGCCCCAGCCGAAGCACACCTGGGCCTCCTATCAGCGAGATGTTGTGGTAGTTGATGACGTCGAATCCAGTCGAGAGTATGCGACGTAATGCCCGCTTCTTTGGGACAGGTCTTCCGGTCTGCTGGGTGAGAATCGGCGAGAGCAAGCCAAGACCGCTTCGCAGTGGATGCACGACGACGCCGTCGGTGTGCACAGAACTCTCCTCCGGATGATCTCGACCGGCGACGGCACGGTACGCGTCCGTGCAGTACACGACGTGGACCTCATGTCCCGCGTTGATCAGGTCCCGGGAAAGCTGCTGTACGAACAAGCCATCGCCACCGAAGTTGTGCGGCGGGTAGAAGGTCGTCACCATGCAGAAGCGCACGAGTCCTCCAAGAGCTCAGGATTGGGCCACTTCCCAAAGGGCCTGCATGGTCTTCTGGGCGGTGATCGGCCAGGTAAAACGCTTCGCTCGCTCCAGCCCCTGGGCGGTGAGCTCCTTGCGAAGATCGTCGTCTGTCGCCAGCTGCTGCATGGCCTGGCTCAGCTCGTTCGGTGTGTTTGTTTCCGTCACCAACGCCGCCCCAGGGGCCACCTCACGGATGCTACCCTGGTTGGTGGTGATGACAGGAACCCCACAAGCCATGGCCTCCACGACCGGGATCCCGAAACCCTCGGCTTCGGTAACCGGAAACACGAACAGTTCAGCCGCGTTGTAGAGAGCCGGGAGGTTGGCATGCGTCACGTACTCGATGTGCGTCACCCATTTTTCAATGCCGAGGCTTCGTGCTCTCTCCACGACGTGTATCGGGATGTAGTCTGGACCGACGAGCACGAGTCGGTGCGGCAACGATGTCTCTCGCTTGAGCTTCGCGAAAGCCTCGAGAAGGCTCGGGATGCAGTGGCGACGGGCCATCTTGCCGACGAAGAGGATGAAGGGCTCGTCCCCGGGCACATGGGTCTGACGGGCTTCCGCGGCAACTTCGGGGCGCAGCGGCCGGAACTTGTCGCTCGCCGCGAGATACGTGACTCCGATCTTGCTCGCCTCGATGCCGTAGACGTCTACCAGGCGTTGCTTGACCGAGTGCGAGCAGGCTAGGACACGGTCCGCCCGGCGGGCACTGTAGCGATAGAGGGCTTCGTAGGCCTGGGATCGCCACCATTGGTAGGTGAAACGGGTGTTCTCCGCTGGCCCGAGGTTCGTGACGACGACCTTTCCCCTCCACCCCAGCGGGATCGTGTACGACGGTGCAAAGAGTACATCGCAATCCACGGCCCGGGAGCGCAGGGCCGTTGCCTCCCAGAGGGGGTCCGGAAGGCGCCGGCCCACAACCTCCTGGGAGTAGCGTTCCAGCGGGAACGCGAGTGCCTCCTGCCGCAGCGGAGTGTGCGTGAAGAGCGTGATCTCGTCGAAGGGCACGTCGGTTCGTGCCCACTCGTTGAGAACGCACTCCACATACCGGCCCACACCGGTAAATGACCGACAGAGTCGGATTGCATTGATGGCCAGGCGCATTTGACAGGCTCGTTATACCGTCATCTCGTCCTTGCGTTGTCAGGGCGACTTCCGAGCACCGCGCCGACCCACTCGCCGAAAGACCAGCAGAGAAGAAACAGACCCAACCAGGGAAGGCAGAGCGCGAAGCGGGTCCGATATCGTTTTCGTGCGAAGACATCACGCGCGATCTTCACCAGGAAGACCAGGCCTGGCAGCAGGAACGCCAATACATGCAGTGCGCGCACCGCGCCACTCTTGTCAGCGAAACGCACCCGACCAAACCGCACACCATGAAGGTAGCGTTGCACGCAGAAACGCAAGGCTGACTCACCGCCCTTGTAGTGAACGACGAGCCGCGGATCCATGACGAGACTACGGCCACGCCCATGAAGCTCCTGGTTGATCTCCCACTCCCAGAATCCGCCCGCCCACAGGCCATGGGTCTCCTCCAATGCGCTACGTGTGTAGCTCGCATGATCTCCCGGGACATCGTGCACTTGCCGCCTGGCGAAGGGCCGCACATACGATCGGTAGCGCAAGAGAAACACGGCCCAATCCCGCAGGCGCAGTCCGGAGCCCGGCTCGATGGCACCTCCAACCGCTACGGCCCCTGGATGAGCCTCTAGAAGCAGATGGCGCCACCCTGCATCGGGCACGCATGATGCGATCGCGAGTCGGTTGATCGTGCCATGGGCGTTTTGGAGCCCAAGCGTCCACTGGTACGGCGTCAAAACTCCGGGCTTGGTACGGATCACGGTCACTGCCGGATGATCCGCACCCAGACGGCGAGCCCTGTCCTCGTCCGTTGCAACCACCACGATCACCTCGTCGTCCGTTTCGGCCTCGGACTCGTAGGCCCGCAGGCAGTCTACCAGGGGCCCTTCCATACCGTGGGACGCGATCACAACCGAAAGCGGGGTGGTCTGCTCGCTCACGGGTTCAGGTCCACCTCTCCTTGCTGCCACCCATGCCGGCGATCGAACCGATTCCCTCCCCAATAGCCCACGCAATCAGGAGGCAAAGGAGCTCTGGCAACGAGCGGAGCAGCGGCATGGCATGCGATGGAATCACAGCGCGTGCGATGCGGTACAGCTGCACACAGGGAACTAGGGGCGATGCCAGGAGCCGGAAGACCCGAGCCCCCAACCCGTTTCCAATCCGCTGACTGCCGTACAGCCTGCCATGGTGGTACAAGGCTCGCAGAGAGCTGCCGAACGGACGGTCGCTCTCGTCGTACATCCGCGCCCGCGGCTCCCAGAACAACGTGCCACCTCGCTCCCGCAGTCGTTCGTGGACGAAGACCTCCTGGAACTCGTCTGGCAAGCCACCCAGGAGCTCACGCAGGCCTGCAGCCTTGTAGGAGACGTTGGTGCCGGCCAGGTCGGATACTGCACCGGCCGTGCGCAGGCGGAAGAACCGGCCGTACTCGCACAGCGTCCAGGCCCAGGCCGACACCCGGCCGGTGTGCCGGTCCATCGGACCCCCGATCGCGACAGCTGGAGACCTCTCGTGCGCGGACAACAGCGCTTCCGCCCAGCCAGGATCCGGTGCACAGAAGTCCTCGGTGAGAGCAACGATGCCGCCGCGAGCCTTGTCGAAACCGATCGAGCGCAGCCGTGGCACCGTGGTGCCCTGCTCGCAGACAAGGGTTGTTGTCCCGCTCCTGTTCGGCCCAGCATCCTTCCTTGTCGTGACCACGATCACCTCTGCACGGCCAGAGCGCAGGACCTCCGCCACAGCATCGAGGAGGCGTGGGCTTGGCCCCTCCGGTCGAGATCCTGCGACGACTATGCTGAGCTCAATCTGTCCAGCTGCCATTCAGTAGACCTTGTCGCACGACCCTCCAGCTCCGAACCAGTAGCCGAGGCACTCACCGACCCCCCAGGCTGTGCACATGCCCAGCAACGGCAGGAACGCGCGTGGCAGGAGCTTTCTGTTGGTCGGGTGACGCAGGGCGCGGGTGACATGCCGGAAACAGAGCAGTAGGGGGACAGTGGGCGCCCCCAGGATGTACAACGCTCGCCGCCCCGATGAGGCCCGTT
>QJVU01000358.1 GCA_003235605.1 Planctomycetota bacterium
GCCGAACTGATCGAGCTGAGGGTTCCGAAGGACGAGGACATGAGCGAGCCCGACTGGCTGGCAGAGAGGCTCGCGGACCTGGACGTTGGCTACCAGAGGATCTTCAAGAAGTTCGGTATCGACGTGGACGCCCTTTCTCCCGCCGAAGCCGCTGCCAAGCTCAAGGGCACCCGCAACGCGGAGATCGCGGCGGCGCTGGATTACTGGGCAATGGTGCGGCGGGACATTCCGCGGCAGACGGCCCACGGCGAGAGCCAGCAGGGCGGCCCGGGGACCGACATCGGCGGTTGGCGCCACGTCCAGCGGGTGGCGCGGGCACTGGACCCCGATGACGGCTGGCGCAACGACCTGCGGGATTGCCTGGCGAGCGCCGATCGGCCGGACGAGAACACTGTCGGGGGCCTGGCGAGCCGTGCAGACTTCAAGACGCTGCCGGCGGTGAGCGTGACCCTGTTGGCATCGGCGTTGCTGCTGACCGGCGACCGGAACGGGGCCCTGGATGCCCTGCGTGACGGACAGCGCTATCACCCACAGGATTTCCACCTCAACTTCACCCTGGGGATGGCGCTGGAAAGGGCCAGCCGCTGGCAGGACGCGGCAAGGTACTACACCGCGGCACTCTCGATCCGGCCCGACATGGCTGTGCTGGCCCTGCGCTTGGGATTCGTGACTCTCAAGGCAGGCGACCACAGGGAGGCACTGAAGTGGTACGACCGGGCCATCCAGTTGAACCCCAAGCTGGCCGAGGCTTGGGCCCACAAGGGTCTGGAGCTGGTGCGCTTGGGCCACACCAAGGAGGCGCTTCACTACACCCTGAGGAGCGTGAAGATCGCGCCGCAGAAGGCAATCACCCACTGGGCGCTTGGCAGCGTGCTGGAGAAACAGGGCCAGATCGACAGGGGCATCGAGGCTTTGCAGAGGGCCACCCAGCTGAAGCGGAACTTCACCAAGGCCGAGATGGGTCTGGGCAAGGCCTACCTGCGGAAGGGGCAGAACCAGGAAGCCGCCAACGTTTTTCGGGTCATCACCGAGCGAGACAAGGACAACGCGGAGGCACAGCAACTTCTGGGCGTGACGTTGCACATGAGCGGCGACCAGAAGGGTGCGGAGACGGCCATCACCGGCCTGCGCGCCATGGTGCAGATGATGGCGTCGAATGATCCTTCGAAGGCACTGCAGTTTGCCAACGAGGTCTATGCCGACGGCGGCTACTCCAGCGCCTACCAGGCCTACGAGATCACCTTCAAAGCCGACGCCAACCTCTGCGACGGCGACAACCGCTATCGGGCTGCCTGCGCGGCGGTGATGGCCGCGGCGGGGAAGGGGAAGATTCCGGGCTTCGTTCCCGCGGAGCACCGCCCACGCCTGCGCCAACGAGCCCTTTCGTGGCTGAAGCAAGAGCTGGCCAAGAAACCACAGCCCAAGCAACTGGAGGTCTGGTTGCAGGATCCGTCCCTGGCGTCGGTCCGGGACGATCCCGCGCTGGCACAACTACCGCCCGACGAGGCCAAGGCCTGGCAGGCGTTCTGGGACGGGGTACGGAGTCGGGTACATTCTTATCGTTTCCCGCGCGACCGCCGGTAACCGTCCGGACCCGCACGCACACGGAGCCCTGGGCCAAGGGGAGCAGGAACCGGGCCAACCAGAACCGCGCGTGCCAAGGAATAGACGCTTCGACTATCCGGGTGCATGGCACCACGTGATGAACCGCGGAGTCGCCCGTCGCTTGCTCTACGAACGCCGCCACGACATGCGGGTGTTCCTCGCGCTCGTCGCCAAGCAAGTGCGAGCTGGTCGAATCGAAATCCATGCCTTCTCGCTGATGGGGACCCACTTTCACCTACTCGCGCGGAGCCCGGCAGGCGTCCTGGCCGAAAGCATGCGCCAGATCCAGAACCGCTACAGTCGCTGGTTCAACCGAAGGAACAAGCGCGACGGACCTCTGTTTCGAGGGCGTTACCTTGCAAAGCTCGTCGACGACCCCGACTACCGCCGGGCCGTGCTGCGCTACATTGACGCCAATCCAGTCGAGGCCGGAATCGTCAGCGACGCGGAGGACTACGAGTTCGGGTCCGCCTACTGCTGGCAGCGTCAAAGCATCCCCAAGTGGGTCTCCACATGCTGGATCGATCGCCTGTTGGAGCCGCAACGGGCCGCGGGACTCTCCCGCGCGCAGGCGTATCGCGAAGGCATCGGACATGGTCTTTCACCTGAGAAGCGTGATTGGCTGGAGCGCCGTCTGCGGGTTCCGGATCGGAACTCTGGTGAGGGGAAGGCCTTCCTTGACGAAGCGAACTCCGTGATCCGTGACTGGATGCTTCGCAAGATGCGTCTCGCCGATGGCTCAACGCCATCGGAGCCGCTACTGCCGATCGATTCCGTCCGACGGTCGCTCCAACAGATCTTCCCGAGGCCGGGATCGGCCAGGGTCAAGTACCCCAGATCGCGGCTGACGACCGCCGCCGTGATCGAAACCATGATGTTCCGTGATCTGTGTGGACTACGACTCCGGGACGTCGCCCGCCTCACCAACGTGTCGCTTCCAACAGCCCATCGACGCTACCAGCTGCATCGATTGGCCATGGAGCACGACCCCGACCACGCCACTCTCGCGGTGGAAGCTGCGCGGCTGGCCGCGAGCGAACTCCGCCGGGCGTTGGTACCGGGCGAATAGTCCCATGCCCCGAGGGTCTGCGCTGCCTCCACCAAACGATAAGAACGTACCCGACTCCGTACTCTGCTAAACTCCCTGGATGGCCTCGGTCCGACGCTCGCCTGCCACCCAGCTCATCACCCGCCTGGTCGGCGGTGAGGCTGGTGCTGCGGCGGAGCTGTTTCCCCTGGTCTATGACCAGCTGCGGGGCCTCGCAGACAGAATGCTCCAGGCGGAGCGGCAGGACCACACCTTGCAGCCCACGGCGCTCGTCCACGAGGCATACGTCAGGCTAGCGGACAGCGACGCCATCGACTGGCGGGGCAGGGCTCGCTTCGCCGCGCTGGCAGCCAAGGCCATGCGCCAGATCCTGGTGGACCACGCCCGTCGCCGGAAGGCGCAGAAGAGAGGCGGTGGCTGGGAGCGCATCACGCTCCAGGGATTGATCGCAGGTGAAGAGGATCATCGTCTGGACGTGATCGCCCTCGACGAGGCCCTGGATAGCTTCGGGAAGGACTACCCGCGTCCTGCTCACATCGTCGAGCTGCGGTTCTTCGCCAACATGACCGGTGACGAGATTGCCGAGGTGGTCGGGGTCTCGCGGCGGACCGTGGTCAAGGACCTGATGATGGCCCAGGCGTGGCTGCTGCGGGAGATGGATCGAGGCACGAGTGCGCAAGCCTGATGACGACCGACTCCAAGGACACCGATACCAAGCACCGAGCGTGGGAGATATTCAGCGAGGCTCTCGACCTCGCTCCAGGAGAACGCGAAGGGCTCGTTGAGCGCAGGTGTGGCACGGACCAGGCGCTGCGCCGGGAAGTCGATTCCCTGCTCACCTACAGTGGTGATGGCCGCGATTTCCTCAAGACGGGACAGGCCGCCTCACCGGTTGCACCGCCGCAACCGCTGGCCATTCCGGAACGAATCGGCCACTACGAGATCGTGCGCAAGATCGGCGAGGGCGGCATGGGCATCGTCTACGAGGCCATGCAGGAGAACCCCAAGCGCCGGGTCGCCCTGAAGCTCATGCGCCCCGGCTTCCTGTCGCCGGGAATCCAGAAACGCTTCGAGTACGAGGCTGCGGTGCTTGGCCGGCTCCACCATCCCGGGATCGCCCACATCTACGAGGCCGGCACGTTCGACCTGGGGATGGGAGCCCAGCCGTTCTTCGCGCTGGAGCACATCGAAGGGCCGCCGATCACGGCCTTCGCGAATCAGCAGCGTCTGGACTGCCGCCAACGCCTCGAGTTGCTGGCCAGGGTCTGTGACGCCGCCCACCATGCCCACCAGAAGGGAGTGATCCACCGGGACCTGAAACCCGACAACGTCCTCATCGACAAGGACGGCCAGCCGAAGATCCTGGACTTCGGCATCGCCCGCGCGGTGAGCGACGAGGACGAGGACGCAACCCGCGCCACCCGGGCCGGTCAGGTCGTGGGCACGCTGTCCTACATGAGCCCCGAGCAGGTGCGCGGCAGCAGGGACGATCTGGCCATAACCTCCGATGTCTATGCCCTCGGGGTGATGTGCTACGAACTGCTCTCCGGCGAGCTGCCCCACAGGCTGCAGGGGAGGTCCCTGACCGAGGCGGCGGACATCATCACCGGCCGCGATGCCACCCGCCTGGGCAGCATCGACACCCGATTCCGAGGCGACGTAGAGACCATCGTCGCCAAGGCCCTGGCCAAGGAGAAGGGGCAGCGCTACCA
>QJVU01000439.1 GCA_003235605.1 Planctomycetota bacterium
TACTCCTCGAGATCCTGGGCGTGCCTCAGGACCGCAGCTTCATGCTGTTCCCTGGAGGTCGCCTGCAGCAGACGCTGCTCGTGGTCGCGCACCAGGGTTGCCAGCGTTCGCTGCGGTGCGGGCTGCGCGGCAAGGCTGCCTGGCGCAGCGGCGGCCAGGAGGATCAGGGCGAGGGCTGCGGGCGGAAGGTGCTTCAAGGCGAGTGGCGATCGACTGGCAACACCGACTGGCGACACAACGAGAGGAATAGGACCGGCCTTTGGTATTGTCCATGCCCATGGGTGAATCCGGGCCGACCCCGGCAGGACTGGACCAGGTGTTGGAGATCAGCATGCTGGAGGCCACGCGGGAGAGCGGGTTCGCGGTCGCGCTCCCGGAGCTGGCCCTGGCGCCCAGGAACGTCGTGGCCCTGCTGGGACCCTCGGGCTGCGGCAAGAGCACGCTGCTGCTGGGCATGCTGGGGCTGCTGCCCGGTGTCCGCTGCACGGGCACGCTGCGGCTTGGGGGCGTCGAGGTTCCGGTCGCGGACCGTGCAGCGTGGCAGCCCTACCTGCGCGAGAGGATCGTGGTCGTCCCCCAGGACGCCAAGGCCGCGCTCGACCCCCTGCAGACCATCGGTACCCAGATCCGCGCCGTCACGGACCAGGATGCCGCCGCCTGCGACGCGGCGCTGTCGGATCTGATGGTGGAGGACCCGGAGCGGATCTCCGCCTCCTACCCCCATCAGGTGTCCGGTGGCCAGGCCCAGAAAGCACTGCTGGCCATTGCCTTGCTCCGGGAACCTGCATTGGTGGTGGCGGACGAGCCCTCTGCCAGCCTGGACGAGGCCTCGGTGCGAGAGCTCCTGCACAACCTGCGGCTCCTGCGGGAACGCCATGCCACCGCCATCCTGTTCTCCACCCACGACATCTGGCTGGTGGGTGCGCTGCACGCGCGCTGCTTCGTGCACCAGGAAGGTCGGTTCGTGCACCAGCAGCTTCCGAGCGGTCCCTGGCCGAGCCCAGCAGCGCAGTCGGAGTCCCGTCAGGAGTCGACTTCCGCCCGGCGCGAGGTCCTGCTGCAATGCAAGGACGTGCATGTGGCTTTCGGCGCTCATGAGGTGCTGCGCGGGGTGACGCTGGAGCTGTGCGCCGGCCAGATCGTCGCCGTCGTCGGGCCCTCGGGGTGCGGCAAGACGACCCTGGCGCGCGTGCTGAGCGGCCTCCGGCAGCCGGACTCGGGTTGGGTCGCTCGCGCACACCACACCGTGCAGATGTTGTTCCAGGAGGCGTACGCTTCCCTGACCCCGCATCGGACCATCCTCGACCTGGTGCGCGAGACCGCCGCTCCGGGCTTTTCGATCCTCGCCGAGGCAGTGCGGCTGGGGCTCTCGGTGGACCATCTGGCACACACCGCGAAGGAGCTCTCTGCCGGCCAGCGCCGCCGCGCCGCGTTGCTGCGGGCGCTGTCGGTCGAGCCCAGGGTGCTGATCCTGGACGAACCCACGGCCTCCCTGGACCACGGCACCGCGGCACAGGTGATGAGCCTGCTCCTCGAGGTACTGGAGCGCCACCGCCTCGGATGCCTGCTCATCACCCACGACCGTTCCCTTGCCCGCACGGTCGCCCACGAGATGATGGAGCTCGTGGACGGTGTGCTGTGCTGAGAACCGCGTGTTGCTGCGTGATGCTGCTGGCGTGGGGGAGGCGTGGTGCGGACCAGGCCTCTGGTCGAGCCGGTCCTGCCTCTGGTCAAGCTGCCCAGGCCTCTGGTCAATTCACCGACGGGAAGAGGATCGCGGGCTTGACCTGGTTTCACGTACACGCTGCCGATGCGGGGGCCTTGGGCATGGTTCTGGGGTGGCCCGTGGGGGGTCTTCACGACCCTGAGGGCCGGACCGGCCTGGCCCAGGCCATGGCGGCATTCCTCCAACTCTGCCAGCGCGACCTCGAGGCCCAAGCGCGCTTTGCGGTCCAGGCCTCGGACCGCTTCACGCTCTTGTGGGCGACGGTGCCAGCGGAGGATCTGCAGGCACGCCTGGACTTCCTGGCCCGGTTGCTTGCCGGCAGGATCCCGCTTACCGACGACCTGTTCGCCTTGGCGTTGGCGAGGGCGCGGCTGCGAGCGGACGACAAGACCCACCGATACCCGGGTCCCGCCCTCCACAACAAGGCACGCCAGTGTCTGTATTCAGGCGATGCGCGTGGTCGGCAGGTGGACGGTGTCCCTGCCGAGATCGCCGGCATCACGCGCGAGGAGCTGAGGACCCGGTACCAGGAGCGCTACGGTAGCAGGGGGGCAGTGCTGGCCACCGTGGGAGGTTTCGCCGCGGCGGAGCTGGAGGCGCGGCTGCGACGACACCTGGCCGCGCCGACCGGCGCGGATCCACCGGCGCTGCGGCCAGCGGTCCCGGCGCCGGCTGGCGAGGGCGTGGTGCGCTCGGAGATCCATCCCCGGGTGGACGGTCCCTATGTCACCGTGGCGTTCCCGGCCCCGGAGCCTTCGAAGCCCAGCGCGGCGTACCTCGTCGCGGCGGGTGCACTGCGCCACCAGGCGCAGGCCTGGTTCGGGCAGCAACGGGGACGGGAATCGTTCGCCGGGTTCCCGTTCGTGCGCTACGAATGGCGGGAGGCGGATCCGCTGCTGATGATCAACCGCCGGGGCCCGGACGGCGGCAGGGCGGAGGATGTGCGCCGGGAGATCTCGGGCTTCCTCGCGTCGGTCAGGAGCCATGGCCTCGACGAGCAGTATCTCCGGATGGCGAAGTCCGAGATCATCAACACGCTGGAGCGGCCATCGCAGGGTGGGCCTCGGGAGGTCGTCCTGCGGGCCCGGGTGCTGTGCCTGCGGAAGCTGCTGGGTCTCGACGACGCCTTCCTGGCGCAGGTCAGGGAGGTCCCATTCGACGAGGCTCGCACCGAGCTGCTGCGCTACCTGGGCGAAGACCGGGGGTGCTGGTTGGCGTTCCTTCCGGACCCGGCAATGACCTTGCGGGGGTTCCGCACCCGCAGGCGCTGACCGGGTACCAGGTGTGGGGATTCACGACACTTTGGGGGTGAAGCAAATCCCGTGTTCCGGTCGATACCGTCACCGGATCCCATGGGCTTCATCAATCTGGCCGAGAAGACCATTCATGCCAAGCTCGTGTACTACGGCGTCGGCATGGGTGGCAAGACGACAAGCCTGCAGGCTGTTCACGGGGTGTTGTGTCCCAGCAACGAGGTCAAGCTCGTTTCGATCAACACCGAGGAAGACGCCACGCTGCTCTTCGACTTCCTGCCCATAAACCTGGGTCTGGTCGAAGGGTTTCAGATCATGATCCAGGGCTTCACCGTGCCGGGGCAGCCCAAGTACAAGGTCATGCGCAGGTACGTGCTGCAGGGCGCGGACGCTGTCGTGTTGGTCGTAGACACCCAGACAAGCCGTCTGGAAGAGAACGTCCAGGCGCTCGCAGGTCTGAAGGACAACCTGCGCCAGAACGGTCTCCAGCCTGACACGATCCCGCTCGTGATCCAGTACAACAAGAGGGACCTCGACGACATTCTGACCGAGGAAGAGCTGGACAAGCACTTCCTGTACCGCGCGGACCTCAAGGCGTTTCCGAGCGTCGCCATCGAGAACCAGGGCGTGTTCGAGACCTTCGTGCACGCCGCGGGCATGTTGGTGGAAGCCAAGATCAACCTCTACGGCCTCGGCAGGGGAGAAGTGGACGCCAAGGTGGTGGCGGAGGCTGCTCGCAAGCGACTTTGGGAGATCTACGACCAGGTGCGCGGGAATGCGAAGGCTGCTGGCGACGTCCTGTCCGTGGATGTTCCCGAGATGGACGTGGAGCATGGGGATCCGCGTGATTCGAACGCCAAGCGCAGCCAGTCCCGGAAGAGCACCGGCAAGGGGAAGCAGCGCGAGAAAGGCGCTGACAAGAAACCACCGACGCGAGCGGGCGCCGGCAAGAAGACGGCTGCGAGGAAGAGCGACGGCAGGAAGCAGGCGAAAGACCTGGGCGAGGATCCCCTGGACCTCAGCGACGAGGATCTGGGTCTGAGATCCGCTGGGTCAACCGGCGGAACGGCCAAGGGGTCTCGGAACCTTGCGCACGACGACGATCTGGACTTCGACGACGTGGAGGATGAGGCGGTTGTCGCTGACGACCCCGGCGACGAGATCTTTTCGGATGAGGACCTGGACGTCGACCTGAACATCGACGCCGTTGCGGAGCCCGACTACCGCCAGGCGCCAAGGGAAGAAGAGGACAGCACCCTCCTCGACAAGGCGGTTCAGTCCAACCTCCAACTGGCCGAGGCCTTCGGCGAGCTCGACCAGTACAGTCTGGCGCTGGAGAAGAAGAACGAGGAGCTGGTCAAGATA
>QJVU01000685.1 GCA_003235605.1 Planctomycetota bacterium
CCTGTCCCGGGATCAGCGCGCCCAGGCTCTGGTCCAACGTGTCCTGCGGGTCCGCGATGCAGGTCGGATCCACCGCCACCCAGTGCACTTCATGACCCGCCGCCAGCAGCGCCCGGCTGAGACGCAGGACCCGGTGCGAGGCAATGGCGCGCAGCGGCGGGGCGAAGTAGCACACGATCGCCACCCTCACGCCGGCCTAACCTCCGTAGCCGTCCAGGACGTTCGCGATGCGGCCAGCGGTCCGGCCATCCCAGAGCTCCGGGATGGAACCGGTCTTGCCACCTCCGCTCAGCACCCTGCGTCCCTCCGCCAGGATCCGCCCGGGGTCCGGTCCCACCAGCACGTTGGTCCCCTGGGTGATCGTGATGGGCCGTTCGGTGTTGGGCCGGATCGTCAGGCAGGGGATCTGCAGGTAGGTGGTCTCCTCCTGCAGCCCACCGGAGTCGGTCAGCACCAGGCGGCTGTGGACCACGAGGTTCAGGAAGTCCAGGTAGCCCACCGGCGGCACGCGACGCACGTCGCCCTGTTGGGCCATCCGCTGGTAGGCGCGGCTCCGATCCAGCTGTTTCGCCGTGCGCGGGTGGCAGGAGAACACCACGGGGATCGACTCCGAGAGCTCGTGGATGGCACCCATGATCGGCAGCAGGTCCTCCTCACGGTCGACGTTGGACGGACGGTGCAGGGTGAGGACGGCGTAGGCCCGGTCCGTCAGGCCGAGCTGCGACAACACGCGGGACCGCTTCGCGCGCTCCAGGTTGTTCACGAGGGAATCGATCATGATGTTGCCGACACGGTGGATCTTGTGGCGGGACACGCCTTCCTTGACGAGGTTCGCGTCGGCATCCGGCGATGGCGTGAACATCAGATCCGAGAGGCGGTCGGTCACGACGCGGTTGATCTCCTCGGGCATCGTCCAGTCGCCGCTGCGAAGGCCTGCCTCGACATGGGCCAGGGCAATGCCCGACTTGGCCGCCACCAGCGCCACGGCGACGGTGGAGTTCACGTCGCCCACCACCACTGCCATGTCGAGCGGCCGCCCCTCCCGCACGAGCTTCTCGAAGCCGACCATCACCGCCGCGGTCTGCTCGGCGTGGGTGCCGGAACCCACCCCCAGGTGGACATCGGGTCTGGGCATGCCCAAGTCCTCGAAGAACGACTTGGACATGTTGTCGTCGTAGTGCTGTCCTGTGTGCAGCAGCGTCACCTCGTGGCGCGTGCCGTTCAGGGCGCGCACCAGGGGGGCCGCCTTCATGAAGTTCGGTCGTGCTCCAACGACGATGACGATCCGCAAGGCTGTCCGGTCCTGACTCCGTTCGTGTTGATTCGTCGGGGCAGGATAACCGGCGGCAACCTCCCAGGGCAGGTGGAACCCGACAAGCGCCGTATGAGCCCCGGGCAGGTTGACTGTAGGATGAAGAGGCGGACCAAGCTCGAAACCACTCACCTGCCTGTCACACGCCCCCACGATTCATGACGGCTGAGGACTCGAAAGTCCTGTCTGCCCTGCGCTGGACGACCGCGGCACGACTGCTTGCCCAGGCCGTCACCTGGATGATCACGATCTTCGTGATCCGCATCCTCTCGGACGTGGACTACGGGCTCATCAGTCTGGCAGGTGTGCTGATCGGATTCGTGACCCTGGTCAATGAGCTGGGCGCGATCCCTGCACTGGTGCAGATGAAGCACATCACCGACAAGGTGGTGCGGCAAGTTCATGGGCTCGTGCTGCTCTCCAACCTCGTGCTTGCAGCCGCGGTGTTCCTCGTGGCGCCCTACTACGCCGCCTTCTTCGGCGAGAACGAGCTGATCCTGATTACGCGGGTGCTGTCCACGCAGCTGCTGATCGGTGCACTCGCGGCGACGCCAACAGCGCTGCTGAAGCGCGAGCTGGACTTCAAGGGCCTGTCCATGGTGGACTTCGCGGCGATGATCTCGGCGGCCCTGACCAGCCTTGCCATGGCGCTGGCAGGCGGCGGTGTCTGGTCCCTGGTCGGCGGCAGCCTGGTCAACACTGTGGTCCGCACCAGCGGCATCCTCTGGCTGAGCCGGCGCACACAGGGCTTCCACATGCTGCCGTTGTTCCATTTCGGTGGCCTCGGCGCCCTCTTCGGCTTCGGCGCCCGCGTCAGCGCACAGCGCGTGCTCTGGTTTCTGCAAACCCAGGTCGACATCCTGCTCGTGAGCAGGCTGTTGAGCGTGGAACTGGCCGGTGCCTACGTCGTCGCCGTGAACCTGGCGATGCTGCCCATGAACAAGGCCTTTTCGCTGATCAACCAGGTCGCGTTGCCGGCCTACGCCAGGATCCAGCACGATGTGAAGCAGGCCCGCTGGTACTTCATCCGCGCCGGCGAAATGGCGAGCCTGGTTTTCTTTCCGCTCCTCTGGGGTTTTTCGATAGTCGCCGACGACTTCGTGCTCGCCTGCCTGGAACACAAGTGGGTCGATTCGATCGTCGTGCTGCAGCTCGTGAGCCTGGTTGTGCCACTGCGGGTTCTGGCCCAGCTCGCGACACCGATGCTGGAAGGCCTGGGGCACCCGGGTGTTGCCCTCAGGAACCTCGTCGTGTCCAGCATCCTGGTTCCCGCCGGCATCCTGGTGGGCATCCTGGTCACCGGCGGCCTGTCCGGCGTCGCCACGGGCCTGGTGGTCTCCTACCTGCTGGCAATCCCGATCAACGCCCGCCGCACGCTGCCGATCCTTCGAACCAACGCAATGGACGTGGTCGGTCCGCTGCTACCCACGGTGCTGTCGGCCGCGTTGATGTACGGCGTCGTCGCGATCGCGCGAGCCTTCGTGCTGCAGGACCTCTCGTCACCAGCGAGGCTGGTGGCCTCGATCCTCATAGGCGCCACCGCCTACCTGCTCGCCATCCTGTCGCTGAACCAGGCGATCGTGGTTCGGGCTGTGAAGTTGATCCGCGGCTGAACGCCGGCGGCGTTCGCGCCTTGCGACTACCGCTCGCGGGGCGTGCGCAGCGCAGCGGCGATGGCGCCTGCGAAGGCCCGGTGGCCAGCCGCGCTGAAGTGCATGTCGTGGTCGAGATAGGCGACGGTCCCCAGGCCAAGGATCGCCTGGGTGCCGTCCAGGAAAAGGATGCCCTGCTGCTGGCAGAACTCGCCCAGGGCTTTCTGAGGCTTCCTCAGATCGAAGTCCGTGGCGCCGAATCGCGAGTAGGCCAGGCTCAGCGTCAGCGCCGAGGGCACGATCGCCTGCCTGGGGGGTATTGCCGCCACCATGAGCGGAACGCCAGCCCTCTTGCAGGTGTCGTGGATGGCGCGCAGTTCTGTGAGCGACCGGTTCCAGTCACCAACCAGCTCCGGGGGGTACTTCTTCAAGGCGGGACGTAGATTCGGGTCGAGGGCTTGGTAGCCGGCGTCCGCCTCTTTCAAGCCCAGTGACTGCAACAGGTGCCGTAGCGGCCGGATGTTGGCACACTGCTCGCGCAGCAAGTCCAACAGGTAGCAGTGGCGCAAGACGAAGGCCCGGAAACCGGCAGCGTGAATCTGACGATTGCGGCGGATCTCCTCGGCCCGCGGGACGCGCTGGTCGCAGACGTCGTTCTGGCAGAAGGCCAGAAGGACCAAGTCCGGCTGGTAGGCCAGCCCCTCTTGTCGCAGCAGGGCGTGCTCCTGGGCCAGGTTGAAGCCGGTGACGCCCAGGTTCACGACCTCGGTCCCGGCCAGCTGCTGATCCAGGCGGTGAACAAAGGTCTCGTCGTTCTCGACGCCCCAGCCAAACACAAAGGAGTCGCCCACCACCAGGATCCGGTGCTGGCCCAGGCGCCTGGCGGGGTCTCGATCCCGGTCCCGGAAACCCTGGCCATTGGTACGGATGGTGGTCGCGCGCCCCCCATGGAGCTTGTGCACGAACACATGGTGGGGCCGGGCCCGCCAGCCCAGAACCGGGTCGGGAACAAACAGGTCACTGTGGAGCAGGCGCTCCCCCAGGAACCGGGGCGGACGGTTCCAGAACAGGCGCACCATCGCCTCCATGCCCAAGAGCGCCAGCGCGAGCGCGACCAGGACATAGGCGAGCTTCCGCCGCCAGCCGCGCGGACGCCTGTTCGCTGCCGGGGTTGTCGTCACGGAGTGCATCTGTGCAAGACACGCAGTCAGCTCGGCTCGCACCGTGGCTGCGACAGGGTCCTAGTATCCACGTTTGCAGCCTATAGAACATCGCCAGCAATGCCTCGCACGACCGCCGAACCCTACTTCCGTGTGTGTCTCGAGCACGGCGTGCCGTCGGTTGCGGGCACCCTGCAACAGCGGCTGGGACACCGTGGAGCCCATGACACCGGCGTCTGGTGCAACTGGACCTGGGACCAGGGGCGCTTCCAGCTGCAA
>QJVU01000144.1 GCA_003235605.1 Planctomycetota bacterium
CTGGCGAAATCGTCGAGACTGAACGTCTCGGTGGTCTCCTCCGCTGCTACGAACGCACCGCGGCCTGACGGTCGATTCTCCAGAGACACGGCGAGTCGGCGGCCACTACCGATGCAAGAGTGTACCTGCTCGGCTCAAGCCCTTGGACAAGGTCCTGGCTCACGCATTCGTCACCGGACTCACCGCCGGAAACTGCTTCGGCCCTCTTTTCGGATAGGAAGAGGTCCACTTGACTGCGATCAGCTGACGATGCCATCGCAGGATCGTGTCGGGCGTCACGATGGTCGCGATCCGTGCCAACACCCGCCGGCCCAAGACCTTACCCTTTGCGGCCAGGCGTCGGCACTGCTCATCGGTGAGTAGCAGCCGGCGGCCCTTGAGCTGTTCCTTCAGGACGCGGTTCTCCTCCACCAGGTAGTCGATCACCTGGGCCTGCTGGCGGTTGACCCAGCCTGCGAACGTCGCGAGAAGCAGCTGAAGCGGGAAGATGTCGGACATACCGAGTCATTCTCGGCCCGGATCGGCTCAGCCGTAACTCGTGTTTCTTCGGGTCGATCGACTTTTCGGCCACCACGACCACGAGTCAGACCCCTTCGGAACTGAGCACGGCAAGCAGGTTCGAAACCGCGTGAGCAGCGAGCGGTGCCACGAGAGAGCCTCGCCACTCACGCAACAGCGCGTAACCGAGCCCTCCGACAAACACAAACGGCCAGCGAGACAGTGGTGTGTGGGCGCACGCGAACACCGATGCAGAGATCAGGACGGCAATCGGCCAACGAAGGCGATCCCGAAGGTAGCGGTAGAGCGCGCCGCGGTGAAGGGTCTCTTCGAGCGTCGGGGTCAGGATCACTGACGACAGAATTGCAAGTGCTCCCCCCGATGCGAGGATCACGACAGAGTCGCCCGAGTCCACGGCTGCTTGCGGAAGGAAGCGAATAGACCTCAGCACTACGCCGGCGACGAGTCCTATCGCCAGTTCGCGCCAAAGGTTGCCGCCGCCGCGCCAGCCCCACTCGGTGAGCGGAATCCGAATCGAGCCGCACCGCGCAAGCACGTAGGCAATCGCGATCAGTGGCGCGAACCACGATGAACACACCATCAAAGGCAAAGGCCAACACCAGCGAACGTAGATCGCGGCGAGAATTGCCGCTTCGATAACGGCCGAGAGTGCGAACGCCTCGAGGTAGACGGCACCATGCGTCGATCTGCCAGCGAGGCTTTGCTTGATGCCCAGCGAGACCCGCCCGCACTTGGTTAGACACGCCGCAAGGAACAGCGCGACAACGCCAACAGAAGTCGCGATGAGCCAATCGTGTGGCCTTGGGCGCAGCCCCGGATCACGCGGTGGCTCCAAACCCGTGCCCAATACCATCTGCTGGAACTGAGCCGTGATGACGCGGCTCAGCACAATGACGACGAGGAAGGCACCTACTATGGTCCCGCAACAGATCAAATCGCGGACAAGAGAGTCGCAGCGTGGGTGGACCTTCACCTTCCCCTCACCTCCAGGAACGCCTTGTACTGCTCGCTCAACTCGCCCTTCAGCGTGGGATGCTTCTTGCCGGTGACACGGCGGTAGAAGTCGGCCGCATCACCATCGGTTCGCAGTGGCACGTACAGCAGCTCGTCATCTTCAACACCGCGAACGTAGACATCGTACGAATTGCACCCGACTCGGAGTCTGCCCCTTCGAAAGGCCCGGTCCCGAAACTCGCTGCCTCGAAGGGTGTACAACACCTCCTTAGCTTCTTCACCCATTCGTCGTTGGGTACATAGACACATGCCCCTACGGTTGCCGAAGAGAGTCTGTGTGCAAACCGTGTAGGGAAGCAGGGCCGTATCGACCACAAACGTGAAGGGCAGGTCGATCACGGCGAACGCTAGGAACGGATCTGTTTGGTCGATCAGGGTTCGGACCCCGGCTACTGTTCCGCTGTAGATGCGGGGACCCGGGCAGGCGCAATCACCAAACGTGGTTGTCAGGGCCATACAACTGTTGAGCCCCAGCAGTAGGACCAGCGGCACACACTCTAGACCTCGCATCACGGCTCGGCATCTGCAGTGAGTGATGTGGGCGAAGCAGGCTGCGCGGATGACGGTGGGTCCACCGGCTCGACTTCAGTAACCGTGAAGTCGCCGGATCCTGGCACGGGCTTCATGCGCAGCAAGAGCACAAGCACGACGACGGCGGTCGCGGCCAGGGCAAGAATGCAGATGCGGGAAGCCACACGCGGATTCTAGCCAGGGTCCTGTGCTGCAAGTTGGCCCATCACCGTGGCTACGATCCCACCCCCTCGCCATGAGACAGCTCCCGGGACGCCCTGGCGCTCCGCCACCGCTAACCAGGTCGCAGAGCCGAGTCTCCGGCGTCGAGACGTGCGTAATCTGGTGTCCATTAACCAGAGAATGCGCTCTCCGGCCGTTCGCAGAGAGCACCCGCACTGGTGCCGGTCAGACCCACCCCATTCTCGACCGGGGGACCCAGTGCCATCGCTCTCGCGAACTGCGCGCCTGACCGCAAACCACCGGTCCCAAGTCCCCCACCCACGCCGAGATGGCGCCGCTCACCCTGGACACGCCACCGCCCTGCGGCTGCCAACCACAGACCCAACGCGTTCGCTCCTCCCAGAGGCAGTGGCTCCCCGAGCAAGACTCGAACTTGCGACCCACTGATTAACAGTCAGTTGCTCTACCAGCTGAGCTATCGGGGAATACCGAGACCACCAACCAAACTTGGGGTCCCCGGCCTCGGGCCGGGGAGGCGGCAGAACGTAGCCAGGATCGTAATCAGGTCAAGGCAGGCTTGAGAACTGCCTTTGCAGAACTGCAGAAAGGTGGGACGCTAGCGGGCAAGCGAGGACGTTCCGCCATGCCCGAAGCTCTCTGTCTTTGCCCTCCCGCGCCGGATCCCGAGGCCCCAGACGCCGTCCGCGGCCGCCGGGGCCGCGCCATCGGCACGCTCACTGCTGCAGCCCTCGGCGCCCTCTTCGCCACTTGCTCCACCCAGGAGAGTGCCACTCCCGCTGCCACGACTGCTGCTGCTGCCACCACCAGAAAGACGGTGGTCGACGACTACAACGGCTTCAAGATCGCCGACCCCTACCGGTGGCTGGAGGATCCCGACAGTCCCGAGACCACGGCCTGGGTGGATGCACAGAACCGGGTCACGGAAGCCTTCCTCTCCAGGGTCCAGGAGCGTCCCCGCATCCGGCAGCGCCTCGAGGAGCTTTGGAGCTACGAGCGGTTCGGGCCGCCAATCCTCGAGGGGGAGCGCTGGTACTACTTCCACAACGACGGCCTGCAGAACCAGGCGGTGTTGTACCGGGCGGCAGGACCGCGAGACCAGGGCACCGTCTTCCTGGACCCCAACACGCTCTCGCCCGACGGCACGGTAGCCCTGGGCGACATGTCGTTCAGCAAAGATGGCCGCTACCTCGCCTGCTCCTACTCCAAGAGCGGCAGCGACTGGCGGGAGTGGAAGGTGCTGGATACCAGGACGGGCAACGAGCTCTCGGACCATCTCACGTGGACCAAGTTCACGGGCGCCACCTGGGACCAGCCCGGCAGCGGCTTCTTCTACCAGCGCTATCCCAGACCCGAGGAAGGCCAAACCTACGAGCAGATCAATCAGGCCCCCCGCCTCTGCTACCACAGGCTCGGAACGCCTGAATCCGAGGACCTGGTTGTCTACGAGCGGCCAGACCAGCCCAGCTGGGGGTTCGGCTCCACCCTGGGGGACGCCGGCAAGTACCTGGTGGTGACCATCTCCTCGGGCACCGACCCCCGGCAGCGGATCGCCTACCTGGACCTGAGCCGGGACCAGCCTCAGGTCCAGCCGCTGCTCATGGAATTCGACGCGGGCTATCACTTCCTGGGAAACAACGACAAGACCTTCTTCTTCCTGACCGACAAGGATGCGCCCCGGCGGCGCATCATCGCCGTAGACCTGGCTGCTCCCACCGCGGACAAGTGGCAGGAAATCGTGCCCGAGACGAAGGACACCCTCGAGTACGCGGACATCCTGGGGGAGAGGCTGGTGCTGGTGTACCTCCAGGACGCTCATCACCAAGTGGTGACGTGTGACCTCGACGGCAAGGATCTGCGGCCCGTAGAGCTTCCTGGCCTAGGGAGCGTTGCCGGTTTCACCGGCAAGCGGGAGCAGCCACTTGCGTTCTTTGCCTTCAGCTCCTTCACGCAGCCCGCCGCGATCTTCCAGCTGGATCCCAAGACAGGCGCCATCGACCCGGTCCGGCAACCCAAGGTGAACTTCGATCCCGATCGCTACGAGACCAGGCAGGTGTTCTTCGAGAGCAGGGACGGCACCCGTGTGCCCAT
>QJVU01000116.1 GCA_003235605.1 Planctomycetota bacterium
GGCGCGACCCTGGGCCTTTGCCATGCATCGGGAGATGGCCGCAGACGACGAGGTCGTACAGCAGGTCCGCGGCGTGGGTCTCCGGATGGCCTTCGAGGGCGATGCCCACGTGCCGGAGATCCTCGGCGAGCAGCCGCTGCCCGGACACCACAACTACTTCCTCGGCAACGATCCGAGCCGCTGGCGCACCGGCGTGCCCCTCTATGCCGCGGTCCGCTACCAGAGTCTCTATCCGGGCATCGACCTCAGGCTGCGCGAGGTGAACGGCGTGCCGGAGTACGACCTGCTGCTGGAGCCCGGCGCTGACCTCTCGGCCGTGAGCGTGCGCGTCGAGGGCGGGCAGGGTCTTTCGATCGCGGCCGACGGCTCGCTGGTCATCGAGACCGCTCTTGGCCCGCTGATCCAGCCCAGCCCCAGGACCTTCGAGGTGGACAGGGACGGCAGGAAGCGCGAGGTGGCGTGCCAGTTCACGCTGCTGGGCAAAGACCGGTTCGGTTTCCTGGCCCCCGGCTGGACAAGCGGCACCAGCCTCACCATCGACCCGGGATTGATCTGGTCGACTCTCCTGGGAGGAGGCCGTGACGAGGGCGCGTTCACGATCTCCGTAGACGCCAGGGGGATCGTGACCGTGGGGGGATACACCGAGTCATCAGGGACACCCGACTTCCCAACCATCGGGGCCTACAAAGCGACCTGGAATGGTGGCAACCGCGATGCGTGGATCAGCCGTCTGGATCCCAGCAAGACCGGCACTGCGCAGCTCATCTACTCCACCTTCCTCGGGGGAAGTGGCGGCGAACGCGTCATCGCGCTCTTCGTCGACGCCAACGGGGTGGTGACTGTGACAGGGGGCACTGGATCCAGTGACTTCCCGACCGCGAACGCCTACGACACGACCCACCACGGGGGGGTGCTTGACGCTTTTGTCAGCCGCTTGGATCCCCGCGAGCCCGACGGCGCGCAGCTCCTCTACTCGACCTACCTGGGAGGGACCAAGAGGGACTATGCCAATGATCTCTACGTCGACGCCAGCGGTGTCGTGACTGTGGGAGGGGTGACCGGAGGGAGGAATGCGGTCAAGAACGCGAACGACTTTCCGGTTACCAGCAACAACGCCTACGACACGACCTTCCACGGCAACTTCGACGTCTTTGTCAGCCAGCTGGACCCGAGCATCAAGCCCCCGGGCTCGCAGCTTGTCTACTCCACCTACCTGGGAGGGATGAGCGGAGACCGGCTGTGGCAGCTCTTCGTCGAGTCCAACGGAGTCATCACCGTTGCGGGGGGCACGGCGTCGACGGACTTCCCCTGGACCCCCGGCGCCTACGACACGACGCATCACATCGGGCAGAACGGTGGCATCGATGCCTTCGTCAGCCGTCTGGATCCGAGCATCAAGCCCCCGGCCTCGCAGCTTGTCTACTCCACCTTCCTCGGAGGCTCCACCAGCGAGGAGATTCTCGGGCTCGTTGTCGATGCCAAACAGAACGTGATCGTGACGGGCTGGACCGCTTCCAGCGACTTCCCGTCTACCAAGAACGCCTATGACACGACCTGGAACGGCTTGGGCTCCCAGGCTCCCGGCGGCGACGCCTTCGTCAGCCGCCTGATCCCGCGACCGCTCGGATACAAGCAGGGGCTCACCTACTCGACGTTCCTGGGGGGAACGCAGGACGAAGGGGGGATCGCGCTCTCCGTCGACCCCAGCGGGCAGGTCGTCACGGTGGTGGGGGCGACGACCTCCCCTCGCTTCCCGACGACCAGCGGGGCCTACGACACCACCTACCACAAGGATCTCGACGTCTTCGTCAGCCGTCTGGATCTGAGCAAGACCGGAACCGCACAGCTGATCTACTCCACGTACCTGGGAGGGGACGGTTGGGACCAGCCCGGTTTTGGCCTCTCCGTCGATGCCTGCGGCGTGGCGACCGTGGCGGGGTTCACGATCTCACCCCGCTTCCCGACGACGAGCGGGGCCTACGACACGACCTACAACGGCGGCAGCCTCACTCCGCCATTTCCCCCCAGCTTCGATCCCATCGGCGATGTCTTCGTCAGCCGTCTCGACATGGGCGTGGCGTTCTACGGCGACGTGTACGAGGCCTCCCTCAGCACCGGCGGCACCCAGAACCTGACGGTGAACGCGGGGCAGGCGCACGCGAAGAGGTCGTACTGGATCTTCGGCTCGGTGACCGGCACGACGCCCGGCGTGACCCTGGCCTCGGCGATCGGGCCGGTGCACATCCCGTTGAAACCGGACCTCTGGACGGACTACACGATCGCGCTGGCGAACACCTCCGTCCTGGCGAACACCAAGGGGAAGCTCGATGCGTCGGGCACAGCGCAGGCAGCCTTCCACATCCCGAAGCTGAACCTGCCCAGCGCCATCGGCCTGGTCTTTCACCATGCCTATCTGGTCTACGACCAGAACAACAACTTCTACCTGGCCAGCAACCCGGTGCCGCTGACGCTGGTCAAGTGACGGTACGGAGCCAGGCTCCGATACGACACCAGTTGTTACAAATGCAACGACCCGCGTCGAACCGGAGCCCGGCTCCATATGCCGGCTAGTGGATCGTGATGTTGCCCTTGAGCAGCGGTGCCAAGGCGGCGGGGGGCGGCGGGCCGATGAGCGCGATGATCTGCTGTATGGTCAGGTTCCCGAGGGCCGCCGGCGCGGCTCCAGATGCAAGGCGGTCGGGGACGGGGCCGCCGGCACCGTTGTCGTCGACGACGAAGAAGAACGTGGCCCCCAGGGCAAGCTCGGGCGGCGTCCTGACCAAATGGGTGATGGGACCCGCCACGGCGAGCATGCCATCGAGGGGCATGGCGGAGGTGATCCGCATCTGCAAGAAGGCCTTCGTGGCGGGCTCGACAAACACCGCGTGACCGCGGATGGAACCGTCGGGCAACCTCACGCAGGTGAAGGCGAACCAGTGGGTCTCTCGATTCTGCGCCACGTATGCGCCACCCCCGCTCGCCAGGGGTGTTCCCTGGGCGGAGACGGGCCCGAGTAGGATTGTGACCGCAAGGCCAACGAACGCTGCGGATCTGCGTGCTGGATTCATCGTGGACTCCTTGTCGCCGGCGGGCGCCGGCGGTTTTCCTGTGGGGTTTGTGTTCCCGGTCCCGAAGAGGAATCCGGGTGAGGCGGGTGTCGCCTCTTCCCCAGGCAGCGCGCGGGCGTCGGGGTCCTGACAGGAAACTCACCGCGCCCGACCAGGAACTCCCTGACAGGGTCTACGACTGCGTGCTCCGATCGCCCGGCGTCAGAGCCACTTGCGGAGCTCCGCCCGCGCTCGCAGGAACAGGACGCTGGCAGTCTGCTCGCTTGGCAGGCCCATCGCCTTGGCGATCTCCCGGTAGGACATCCGGCAGTAGGCCCGCAGGCAGATCACCTCGCGATACACGGGGCGGAGGCTCCGCAGGCCCGCCTCCAGGCGGGATTCGGTGTCGTGGGCGCGGGCAAGGTGACCCGGCGAATTGGCATCGTCGAGGATGGAACGGCTCAGGTAGGACACCGCCGGTTCACCATCGCGGACGTATTGGCAACCACGAGTGAGCAGTCCTACTTGCCGATCACACCGACGCCGCCACGGGAGAGATAGTATGTGCTTGGAACCCACTCGGCGTAGGACTCTGCCAGGACCTGCTGGTAGAACCGCACGCCCACCAACTGCGGTGAGTTGGGAATCGGAAAGGACATCGTCGCCCATGGCTGTTGCGAGCTCCAGACGTAGGGCGTTGGCAGGACGACGTCTGCGGAGGTGTACAGGAATCCGTTCAGCGCCGGGATGGCGACATTGGGATTCCTCACGCCGATGGCGAGATAGTAGTTGATGCCAAAACAACACCACCACGAGGACTGGACGCTATGTGGGACTTGGACCTTGAAGGTCGTCCCGACCTTCGGCAGGTTGAGCGCGGCCAACGTGCCGGGATTCTTGTAGGGCGCCTTCTGGTCGATGTAGGTGTAGCTCGCCGCTTGCGCGGACAGTGGCATGGCGAACATCAAGACGACTCCGGCGAGGATGGATTCGGAGAGCAACAAGCGGGGAGGGCTGGTTCGTGACATGGGACGATTGTCTGGGTTGAAGGTACTCCACGACCCCCGAGAGGGAGGCCGGGTGAGGCGGGTATCGCCTCGTCCCAGGGAGCGCGCGGGCCTCCGGGTCCTGACAGGAAACCCGCTGGCCCGGCTCAGATCTTCTTCCGAAGCTCCGCGCGCGCCCGCAGGAACAGCACGTTGGCGGTGTTCTCGCTGGGCAGGCCCATGGTCTCGGCGACTTGGCGGTAGGACATCCCGCAGTAGGCCCGGAGGGAGATCACCTCCCGATAGACCGGGCTCAACCCGCTGAGCGCCGCCTCCAGGCGCTCCTCGGTCTCGCGGGCCAGGGCCAACTGGCTGGGGGTGGCTTCATCGGCGCCCAGGATCGTCTCGGTCAGGAACGTCTGGCTCATGTCCGCCTGCCGGCGGACCTTGTTCCGGTCCCGCTTCCCGGCGTGGGCCCGGCGGACCTCGTCGCGGATGTTGTTCTGCACACAGGTCGCCATCCAGTTGCAGAAGTCGCCGTTGGTGGCCACCTTGCCCGCCCGGAGCGCCTTGAGCGCGTCGATGAACGACTCCTGGACCAGGTCCTCCTCGCCAGCGAGCTCGCCCCACTGCTCGCCGAGGCGCGCTGCCACCAGCCGGGTCACCCGCGGCAGGTAGCGCCGGAACAGGTCGTTCAGCGCCGCATTGTCCCCGGCCTGGGCGGCTTCGACCTGGTCCCTGGTCAGGCTGAAGTCGATGTCGTTCACGGCGGGGATTCCAGGGGAACGCCGGGTTTCTTGTCAGGAACTGGTAGCCCGGGCGCTGCCTGGGACGAGGCAGGATTGTCTGCCTCCCAGATCCGGGCGCTCGTGAGCCCCCACGATCGGCATCTATCCGGTGCAAGAGAGGGTTCTCCCCCCTGTCCGGAGACCTGCTGGTCTACCATGGGGTGTCGGCCAGAGAACGAGCTCGAGCCTCGGGGTGGCATCGAGACAACTTCAAGCCCAGGCCATGCCATGCAATCCTTCACTGGAATCACCTTTCTTTCCATTCTCGCCGTCGTGGTGCCCATCCTGTCGCCGTCGTACCCAGGGGGGTCGACATCCGTGACGGGTGCTGGACAACACGAGGCCCGGCCTCAAGCTTGCCCTGTCCTTGCGAGAAGCGCAGCGCAGGGCTTGCTCGAGGGCATCGCGTCTCCCTTCGTGCCCAACCTCGGCCAGTGGCCGCACCAGGGCAGGTTCGTGCACCGCGCCGGTCCGATGACCGTGTTCCTGGAAGATCGCGGCTGGACGATCGACCTCGTCAAGCGTCCGGCCAGGTCCAAGGCCATCACGCCGCACGGAGCCCGGGCCTTCGCCATGCACCAGGGGACGCCAGGTGACGGCAGGGCCCACCAGAAGGCTCGCGGCGTTGCCCTGAGGATGACATTCGAAGGGGATGCCTATGTGCCCGAGATCGTCGGCGAGAAGCCGCTGCCCGGCCACCACAACTACTTCCTCGGCAACGACGAGAGCCGATGGCGCACCGGCGTGCCGCTCTATGGTTCGGTTCGCTATCAGGGTCTGTATCCAGGCATCGACCTCAGGCTGCGTGAGGTGAACGGAGTGCCCGAGTACGATCTGTTGCTGGAGCCCGGCGCGGACGTCGCCCTGGTGAGCGTTCACGTCGAGGGAGGGAAAGGCCTGTCGATTGCAGACGACGGCTCCCTGGTCATCGAGACCGCGCTGGGCCCATTGACCCAGCCCAGGCCCAAGACCTGGCACATGGGCAGGGATGGGCGGAAGCACGAGGTGGCCTGTTGCTTCACGCTGCTTGGCGCAGACCGGTTCGGGTTCCTGGCTCCGGGTTGGGCCGGTGACACCAGCCTCACCATCGACCCACAGCTGATCTGGTCGACGTTCCTGGGCGGGAGCAGCAACGACGGTGACTTCGGTGTCCTTGCCATGTCCGTGGATGCCGGCGGGATGGTGACGGTGGGCGGGACCACGAAGTCTTCCGACTTCCCGATGGCGACCGGCGCCTACAACTCGACGTGGATCGGCCAACCCAGCGATGCATTCCTTACCTGTCTGGATCCCAGCAAGCCTGCGAAGCAGCTTGTCCACTCCACCTTCCTCGGCGGGGATGGCAGCGACGGGGTTACCGCGGTGTTCGTGGATGCCGGCGGTGTGGTGACCGTTGCAGGGGGTGGCAGCTCTCGCAACTTCCCCACGACCAAGGGCGCCTACAATACGACCTACAACACGGCAGCCACGAATAACCGCGACGGCTTCGTCAGCCGACTGGATCCGAGCAAGAACGGGCCCGCGCAGCTCCTCTATTCGACCTACCTGGGAGGAAGTGGCTCGGACCACTGCCAGGCTCTCCATGTGGACGCCAGCGGGGTGGTGACCGTGGCGGGAATGACCATGTCCAACAACTTTCCGACGACCAAGGGCGCGTACAATACGACCTACAATCGCGGCCTGGGCGACGCGTTCGTCAGCCGCCTGGATCCCCGCGAGACCGACGGCGCACAGCTCCTCTACTCGACCTACCTGGGAGGAAGCTCCTATGACCATGCCAATCAAGTCTCCGTTGACACCGGCGGAGTCGTGACCGTGGCGGGGTTCAGCTTCTCCAGCAACTATCCGTTTACCAGCGGCGCCTACGACACCAAGTCTGACCCCGCCGGGGACGCCATCGTGAGCCGCTTGGATCCGCGGCTGGTCGGGAGTGCACAGCTGGTCTACTCCACCTTCTTGGGAGGGGGCTCCAACGACGACATTCTTGGCCTCGCCGTCGGTGCCAACGGGTTGTTGACCGTGACAGGGTGGACGTCTTCCAACGACTTTCCGACAACCAGTGGCGCCTACGACACGACCTACAACGGTGGAAACAAAAGTCCCGGTGGCGATGCCTTCGTCAGCCGCCTGATTCCGCGAGACGGTCTCGGAAAGAAGGGGCTGGTCTATTCGACGTTTCTGGGGGGAAGTGGGGACGACTTCGGTGGATCGGTCTCGGTGGACGCCAACGGAGTGATCACCGTGTCGGGGAGCACCCAATTCGCCGCCACCACCAACTTTCCGACGACGACCGGCGCCTACGACCCGACCCACAACGGCGGCGAGGATGCCTTCATCATCCGTCTGGATCCCAACAAGACCATCGCCTCACAGCAGCTCGTCTACTCCACGTATCTGGGGGGAAGTGGGCAAGACGTGGCCGTCGCGCTCTCCGTCGATGCGAGCGGCGTGGCGACCGTGGCAGGGCTGACATCCTCCGGCTCTGGCAAGTTCCCGACCAGCGGCGCCTACGACACGACATTCAACGGTGTCCGCGACATCTTCGTCAGCCGCGTCAGCATGGGCGTCGCGTTCTACGCGGACCGCTACGAAGTCTCTCTCAGCCAGGGCGGTGCCCAGAAGCTGCAGCTCGACGCCGGCAGGCAGCACGCCGGCAGGAGCTACGCGATCTTCGGTTCGGTCACCGGGACGAGCCCGGGGATCAATCTGGCCGGGATCCACATCCCGCTCGACTACGACCCCTACACGGACATCACGATCGCCTCGTTCCAGCTGAACCCGCCCTTCACGGCGTTCCGCGGGGTGCTCGACAAGAACGGCGAGGCGACGGCGTCCTTCAACGTACCGTCCGCGTCGCCCGCGAGCCTGCTTGGTATGACGCTCCACCATGCCTACGTCGTCTACGACAAGAATGGCATCTACATGGCCAGCAACCCGGTGCCGTTGACACTCGTGAAGTGACCGTACTACCGCAGCGTCAGCTGGACCGCGTTGCTGGCCATGTGGAACCGGCCGCCGCTGTCGTAGATCAGGCAGGCGTGGTGGAGGGTGAACGGGGCCAGGGGCGGCAGGCCGTTGGGAAGGTTGAACGCGGCGGTGGCGTTGCCCTCCTGGTCGAGAGCACCCCGGAAGCTCGTCAACACCGTCGAGTTCGCGTTGGCGATCGTGTAGTCGGTGTAAGGGTCCGGGTTCAGGGGGACCCGTAGCCCGAGCAGGTCGATGCCCGGGCTGGTGCCGGTGACCGACCCCACGATCCAGTGGAGCCGGTTGCCGTGGGTCTTTCCCGCCTGGATCGTGAGCTTCTGGCTGCCGCCGTTCTTCAGGGAGAGCTCGTGGGTGTCCGCGAAGAACGGGCAGACCACCGGCAGGTCCGTGCCGCTGACGAAAACACCGAGCAGCTTGCTGGCCTGTGTCAGCTGGTCGAAGTTCGTCTGGTTCCACTTCCTGGCGCAGCCCTCCACGCCCAGGTGGCTGCGGTCCTTCTTGCCCGTGGGCCGGACTCCCCACCGACACGTGGACAGCGGCGGGTTCCCCGAGTCCCGGGCTCCAAAGGGCAGGTACGCCAGGGCGCCGGCATCCTTGCAGATCTGCGCCCGGTCCTTGGCATGGTTGTGGTCGGTGGCTGGATGCCGGTCCTCGTAGCACCCCACCAGGACACCCGAGTAGGCCTTGGGAATGGCCAACAGCTCGTTCTTGAAGGTCGTGTCGTCCAGGCCGTTGCCATGCACGTCCAGGATGATGTTGTTGGCCTTGGCCCGGCCGTTGCTCGCCAACCAGCCGTTCAGCGTGAACAGTCCATTCACCTTGACCAGGCCCGAGCTCCCTGGCGAGACCCTCACCCAGGACGTGGGAAACCGCGGCTTGATCTTCTCCCAGCAGGTCCACCAGCGGTTGAACAGATCTTTCTCGCCTGTGGGGTTGTACTCCACCTCGTTGCCGAGCTGCCAGCCGTAGACCTTGACTCCGGCCGGCAGCCAGGCCAGGAACTGCTTCACGAAGTTGTCGATCGTCGTCGGGTCCAGGATCGGGCCCCTGCCGCCATTGGCGCCGTGGTAGTCGGTGCCGTCCCAGCTCCCCGCGGTGTTGATCATGAAGCAGAGGAGCACCCGGTAGCCATGCTTCTTGCAGAGGGCGAATGCCTGCTCGTAGGTGCGTCCGTACTGGAGGACCACGTTGCCCGCCGACGGATCGTACTTGCCGTTCAGGGTGACCTCGATCGGAGCGCGCCAGAGGTCCGCCCGCCGTACCAGGTTGGCGTTGCGGTTGTCCTCCTCGGTGGGGTTGCTCCCGCTGGGCAGGCCCCAGAGCGTGCCGAGCTCGGTCTTGGAAGCACTCTGTGCGGTCAAGGGGACCGCAAGAGCAAGCAGCGCCATCGTGACGGTTGTCAGTGACGAGCAAGTCAGTGACGGGGGAGTCATGGTCGAGACGTCACGGTCGGGTTCACCCTCGGTTCACCATCGAGGTATCCAGCGCGCGAGGTTTCGCCTAGCATAGGGCAACAGGCTGCTTCTAGGAGATCCACAGATGTCCAGATCCTGGTGCCCGCTCCTGGCCGTATGGGTGACGATGGTCGGTTCGTCGTCTCTCCTCGCCCAGCGGTTCATCGTCTCGCCCCCCCAGGCCGTGAACGTCGAGGGCACGAGCTCTTCGGGGCTGTTGTTCTCCTACGCCACGACCAGGCAGCAGCAGGTCGACAGCAACCTGATCGGCCAGAAGGTAGCGCTCATCAAGAGCCTGGCGTTCCGGCAGTCCAACAGCCACAGCCGGACCGGGGCCGTCTCCAGGACGATCGAGCTCCAGATCGACATGGGCTATGGGGTGGCCAGCCCGTCGACGACGTACGACAACAACTACAAGGCCAACACCCGCAAGACCGTCTTCACCAAGCAGAACGTGAGCCTCCCGGACTGGACCAAGGCGACGCCGGTGCCGGCACCGTTCAGCCTCAAGTTCTCGCTCAGCAACCTGTTCATCTACTCGAACAAGGAATCCCTGCTCTGGGATCTGATGGTCACCAAGAACAGCTCCACCGGGCAGTACTACGTGGACTGGCTGCCGTCGGCTCCGGCCATCACCAAGGGCACGACGCCCCAGGTCCTGGGCACGGGTTGCACGCGGGGGAGCGCGACCTTCACCCACACGACGAACTTCACCGCCGATTCGACGAACCTCATGCTGTCCTGGGGCGCCAGCAACGCGCCACCCCAGACCCCGGTCCTCGCCGCCGTGGGCCTTTCCGACCCCAACCTCAACCTGGGGTGGTGCACCAACCTGCGCACGGATGCGTTGCTGTTCCTGCCGGTGACCAGCTCCAACGCCAGCGGAAGCGTGACCGGCAGCCTGAGCACGCCCTGGGTGGATGCCTTTGCGGGGATCCTGATCTACAGCCAGGTTGCGGCCAATGACCCGGGCCCGCCGGCGGGCATCACCCTGTCCAACGGCCTTGTGAGCTCGACGCCGTTTGCCCGGGGTGGAGGAGGTGGCGCGGCCCTGAAGGTCTACGGGCTCTACAACTTCCAGGCGCTCGGGCCCACGGGGACCACCTACATCAACGCGATCCCCGTCGAGTACGAGGTCCTGTAGAGGACTCCCCGCCATGAGGTCCCATGCAGCACGCGGTACTTCGTGCTGTCGGTGCTGGTTTCCTGGACTGCGCCTCTCGTCCCTAGGCGTCGAGACTGTCCAAGATCCGCAGGTAGGACTCGTAGCGGGTTCTGGAGAGCCTCCCCGTGCTTGCTGCCTCGCGAACGGCGCATTCCGGTTCCTGTTGGTGGCTGCAGTTGCCGAAGCGGCAACGGCCTCCGACTGTCGCGAACTCGGGAAAACTCGACTGTAGCTCACGGGCATCCAGGTCCCAGAGGCCGAAGGATCTCACCCCTGGGGTATCGATGACCCGGGTGCCGTCTCCCAGACTCCGGAGGCTGGAGCCCGAAGTCGTGTGGCGTCCCTTGCCGTCGTGGTCCCGTACGTTGCCGGTCGTGCGTTCCCCAGGAGGATCGATGCCGTTCAGCAGGGATGACTTGCCTACTCCAGAATGTCCGACGAACACGCAGGTCTTTCCATCCACCTGTCGGCGCAGCTCGGCCAGACCGTCCTTGGTCTGAGCAGAACACAACAGCACAGGAACCCCCAGGTCCCGATAGACGGCCATGTCCTGCTGGAGCTGTTCGAGCTCGATGGAACTCCCCAGAAGGTCGCTCTTGTTCACGCAGATGAGCGGCTCCACGCCACCCCGGCCAAGCGCGACGAGGAACCGATCGATCAGCCCCGGATGGAGTGGGGGGCTGTTGACGGATACGACCACCACGGCAACGTCGACGTTCGCCGCGATCACGAGCTCGTGGTTGGGGTTGCCGGGGTCGGGTCGTGACAATCGGGTGCGACGCTCGAGAATCCCCTCCACCCGCGACGGGCCGCCTCGAGAAGTGGAAGAAACCGCCACCTCGTCCCCCACGGCCAGCTGCAGTGTAGGATCGACGGCCAGGTGCGGCGCAATCCTCGCTTGTTCGCCGTTGTCCAGCTGCACGCGCCCGTGGTGAACGGCGACCACCGTGGCCCTGGGAAGATCGGGATCCAGCTCTCTGCGGATGACCCGTGCCGCCTGCACGGTCTCCCTCGTCCTTTGGATCTTCTCGAAGGTCTCCTCGTCCTCGGACCAGTCCCGGCGCCGGCGTCGGCCCTGGTCCGAGCGCTCTGCCCGGCGGCGTCGGGAAGCGGCCTTGCGCTGTTTCTGCTCCCCGTAGCCGACGAGCTTCTTCATGTAGCGCGCGTAGCGCTGCCGCTGGCGTTCCTTGTCCTCGGCGTCCACGGGTCCCTCTCGACCAGCATAGCCCAAGACCAGCCCCGCTCGGGAACGGTCGCGACCAGATCGCGAGTGCTACGAGTACCGGATCCCGGCATGCTCCGGTAGATAGAACGCGCGCACCAGGCGGTCTACCCGAAGCAGGCCTTCCCTCGTCATGGTCACGCCGTCGCCGTTGGCCTCGAGCCAGCCCCTCTGCTGCATCTCCGCCAGCGGCACGGCAAACCGAGCCATCACGTCGACACCGTGTCTGTCACGGAACCAGTCCCTCCGGATCCTGCCCAGCTTGAGCTGCAGGATGGTCTCGCGCACGAGACGCTCCTCTTCCGTCAGCACGTGGCCGCGCCACTGGGGCAACTCGCCCTGGGCACAGGTTGCCAGGTAGCCCTCCAGGGATGCCCGATTCTGCTGGTGGATGCCCTCCAGGTACGAGAACGCCGACGTCCCCACCCCCAACAGGTCAGCTCCGCGGTACTGTTCGTCCTGGTAGACGAACGGGTGGCGGGCCCCGTCCCGCACCGCGGTGTAGGCGCTGCGCCACCTGTAGCCTGCATTCTCCAGGCGCGTCATGCCCTGGCCGAGGCGCGCCCGCTTGCGGTCCCAGGACGCCATGTCGGTCACGGTGCCGGCTCGAAGCGCACGGTAGAGGGGCGTGTTCAGCGGGATCTCCAGCTGGTAGATCGTGATGCTCTCGGGTTCCAGCTGGATCACCCGCTCCAGGCTCGACAGGAACGAGTCGTCGGTCTCTCCGACCAGCCCGACCATGAGATCCAGGTTGGTGGTGTGGAAACCGACCTGTCGGATCGCCTCCGAGGCTCGCTCCACGTCGGCAACGAGATGGACGCGACCGTTTGCCTGCAACACCTCGTCGTTCATCTGTTGCACACCCATGCTGATGCGGGTCACACCATGATCGGCCAACACCCTGAGCTTGTCCCTGGTCACACTACGCGGCGCGCATTCGAAGGACGCTTCGCGGACATGTGTCCAGGGCATGGCGCGCTGCATGGCCCGCATCAGCCTCTCGATCCGCGGCGCCGACAGGATGGACGGCGTCCCGCCGCCGAAGTAGACGAAGGCCAAGGACCGGCCGGCAAGAGCAGGCAGGCGGGCGTAGCGGGACAACTCTCCCGATACCGCCTCCAGGTAACCGTCGATCTCCTGGGGCCTTTCATCATGCGAGAGGTAGTAGCAGTACTGGCAGCGCTCGATGCAGAACGGGATGTGCACGTAGAGGCCAAGGGGCAACTGTTCGGGTCCGGCGGGTGCGTGTTCGAGCAGGCTCCGGAAGTCTGCGGTGGCCGCTTCGGTCCAGCAGGAGAAGGGCGGGTACGTGGAAACGAAGTAGTTGCCTGTCGCGGGTTCCGGCTGGTCCAGGACGCTCGTCATCGACGGCTTCCCATCCCTTGCACCACGGCCGTCACCTCCTGCTCGCTCAACACCGAACGCGACTGTCGTGACGCGTGGAGCACCGCCTCGATCGTGGCGGGGTCTTCGGGCAGACCGTGGGCACGCAGGAAGTGCACGACGTTCCATCTGCCCGACAACGGGCCGATCTCTATCTCCTGGTGTCGTCCCAGCCAGCTCGCGGGAACCGCGGAGTAGACCCGGTCCGCGAGCCAGGCATCGCCCTTCCCTTGCGCCTTGACCACCGCCGCTGCGTGCACACCGGTAGCGGTGCGAAACGCATCCCGCCCAACGATCGGCTGATTGGGGGGGATCGTGAAGCCGGTTGCGTTGGCGACGGTCGTCACGTACTCGGTCAGCGGCGCGAGGTTCCGGTGACCGATCCCCAGCAGCTCGAGGTTGACCAGGAGCTCCTCGGTTGCGGTGTTGCCAACACGCTCGCCGATGCCGAGAGCGGTACCGTGCAGGCGGGTAGCACCGGCCTGCATCGCGGCGAGAGTATTGGCGAGTCCGAGGCCGCGGTCTCGGTGCCCATGCCAATCGATCTCCACCTCGGGTCCGATCCGATCGAGGAGGCTCCTGGTCCACACCACGAGGTTCATGACCACGGCGGGCGTGGCCACCCCTACGGTATCGCACAGGCAGATGCGGCTGGCGCCGGCCTCGACGGCAGCGGTGAAGAGCGTCCGGAGATGCTCAGGGGACGAGCGCGTCGTGTCCTCGGTGATGTAGGTGGTGGACAGGCCCTCCCTGGCTGCGCGTTCCACGGCGCGCCTGCTGTAGACCAGGAGTTGATCGAGGTCCCAACCCTCGACGTACTGGCGAATGGGACTGCTGCCCAGGAACAGGCAGGCCTCCACCGCCGTGCCGGCACGCTGTGACACTTCCACGATGGCTTCCACATCGGAAACCACCGTGCGTCCGCCGCAGTTGGGGCGGAGGCGCAGTCCGCTCCGCGCAA
>QJVU01000455.1 GCA_003235605.1 Planctomycetota bacterium
CCCACAAGGCCCTTGGCCTGGCCCGGGACAAGGGCGCGCGGTTCCTGCTGGCCAGCACCAGCGAGGTCTACGGCGATCCGCTGGTGCATCCGCAGACCGAAGACTACTGGGGCAACGTCAACCCGGTGGGCCCGCGTGGCGTCTACGACGAGGCCAAACGCTTTGCCGAGGCGCTGGTCATGGCCTACCAGCGGGCCCACGGTCTGGAGACCCGGATAGTGCGCATCTTCAACACCTATGGTCCGCGCATGCGCCTCAACGATGGCCGCGCGCTGCCGGCGTTCATGTCCCAGGCACTCAGGGGCGAGGACCTCACGGTGTTCGGGGACGGCACCCAGACCCGCAGCTTCTGCTACGTCGATGACCTCGTGGAGGGCGTGGTCCGGCTGCTGCGCAGCGACGAGGGTTTACCGGTGAACCTCGGGAACCCGCGGGAGATGACGATCAAGCAGTTCGCCGACGCAGTGCTCAAGGCGACGGGGTCCAAGTCCGGTTTCGTCTACCGGCCGCTCCCCAAGGACGACCCCAAGGTGCGCCAGCCGGACATCTCCAAGGCCCAGCGGGTGCTGGACGGCTGGACGCCGAAGGTGCCGCTGGAGGAAGGCCTGCTGAAGACGGCGGCGTACTTCAAACAGAAACTCGGTGGGTAGGCCGGCGCAGATCCTGGTCACCGGCGGCGCCGGCTTCATCGGGTTCCACGTGGCGAAACGCCTGTTGGAACAGGGCCGGAGGGTCGTGATCTTGGACAACCTGGACCCGTTCTACGATCCGAAGGTCAAGCGCAGGAACGTCCGCGACCTCGGAAAGGACGTGGACTTCCACGAGGGCGACATTCGCGCCCTCGCCGCCTCTGGTGACTTCGACCGGACCCTCCGGGAGGTCGACGGGATCATCCACCTGGCCGCCCTCGCCGGCGTGCGTCCCTCCCTCCAGCGTGCTGCCGAGTACATGGACGTCAACGTCCGCGGCACCCAGATCCTGTTGGACAAGATCCGCAGGCTCGATCTCCACATCCCCTTCATCTTCGGCAGCTCCTCTTCGGTCTACGGGTGCAGCAGCCAGATGCCGTTCTCGGAAGACGATCCGGTGGACGCGCCGATCTCGCCGTACGCAGCCAGCAAGCGCGCCGGCGAACTGGTCTGTCGCACCCACCACCATCTGGCCGGCGATCCGGTGACGTGTCTGCGCTTCTTCACCGTCTACGGCCCGAGGCAGCGACCGGAGATGGCGATCCACAAGTTCAGCCGCAACATCATGGCCGGGGAGGGAATCCCCTTCTTCGGGGATGGCAGCACGCGACGGGACTACACCTACGTGGACGATATCATCGACGGCGTCGTGTCGGCCCTGGACCGGGCCGACGGCTGGCGGATCTACAACCTGGGCGGCTCCGAGACCACCACGCTGCGGGAGCTGCTGAGCCTGTTGGAGACCGCCCTGGGCAAGAAGGCCGTCCTGGATCCCCAGCCCGAGCAGCCCGGGGACGTGAGCCAGACTCTTGCAGACATCGGTCGCGCCCAGAGGGACCTCGGCTACCTTGTGAAGGTACCCGTCGATGTGGGGATCGCGCGCTTTTGCGAGTGGTACCTGGCCCAAAGATCCGCGGGTATCCTTCCCTGAAATGGCACGCTTTCTCGTCACCGGCGGCGCCGGCTTCATCGGCTCGCACCTCGCTCAGGCGCTGCTGTCCCGTGGCGACGAGGTCGTGGTGCTGGACGACTTCAGCACCGGGCGGCGCGAGAACCTGGCTGGCATGGAGGGCTCGCTGCGGATCGTCGAGGGCAGCATTCTCGACCCGGTTGTCGTGAGCGAGGCGATTGCCGGCGCCGAAGGCGTGTTTCACCTGGCGGCGCGCTCGTCCGTGGTCGAGAGCCTGGAAAACCCCGTGGCGTATCACGAGGTCAATGCCACGGGCACCCTCCGGGTGCTGGAGTGCGCCCGGCGTACCGGCGCCAAGGTGGTCTATGCCGGCTCCGCCTCCGCCTATGGCAATGCCGAGCCACCTTCCACGGGAATCCCCGAGGACAGCCGCGAGGCCCCCAGGGCACCCTATGCCGCCGCCAAGATGGCTGGCGAGCTCTACTGCCGGTCGTTCGCCGCCGTGTTCGCGCTACCCGTGGTGATCCTGCGCTTCTTCAACGTCTACGGTCCCAAGCAACCACCGGGCAGCCCCTACTCCGGTGTCGTGGCGGCGTTCAGTCGTGCGCTGCTGGCAGGTGAAGAGCCGACGATCTACGGCGATGGCGAGCAGACCCGCGACTTCACGCATGTGGCGGACGTCGTCCGTGGCACGCTGCTGGCGATGACGGTGCCGTTGGAGGGACGCCACACCTTGAACCTCGCCAGTGGCAAGAGCTGCTCGGTGCGGCAACTGCTGGACATCCTCGCCGGCCATGTCGGTGTGACCGCAAGGCCCCGTTGGAGCGTTGTGCGCAACGGGGACGTGCGCCATTCCTGCGCGGACATCCGCTTGGCCCGCGAACTCCTGGGGTATGTTCCCGACGTGTCCTTGAACCAGGGCCTGAAGCTCACACTCGACTGGTACCGGAGCCACTACGCATGAAGGGTGTCGTTCTCGCCGGCGGACTCGGCAGCCGCCTCTACCCCCTGACCAAGATCACCAACAAGCACCTGCTGCCGGTGTTCGACAAGCCGATGGTCTACTACCCGATCCAGTGTCTGGTGAACGCTGGCATCACCGACATCCAGATCGTCACCGGTGGCAGCTTCGCCGGTGACTTCCTGCAGCTGCTCGGGAATGGCGGTGACTTCGGGCTCAAGGACCTGAGCTACACGTACCAGCAGGGCGAGGGTGGAATCGCCGACGCGCTGAAGCTGGCGGAGCATTTCGTCGAGGGCGACAAGATGGTGATCGTGCTGGGCGACAACATCATCCAGGGCAACATCAGGGCCGCAGTCGAGAGGTTCGCGGCGCAACCGGACGGCGCCAAGATCATGCTCAAGGAGGTCCCGGATCCCGAGCGTTTTGGCGTTGCCAACGTGCGCGAGGACGGAACCGTCACGAGGATCGTGGAGAAGCCGAAGCACCCGGAGTCGAACAAGGCCGTGATAGGGATCTACATGTACGATGCGAACGTGTTCGACTACATCCGCGAGCTGAAGCCTTCGGACCGCGGTGAGCTCGAAATCACCGATGTCAACAACGCGTACCTGGCCGCCGGCAAGCTCACGGCCGAGGTGCTCGATGGCTGGTGGACCGATGCCGGGACCTTCGAATCGCTGCGTCGGGCGAGCAACCTGGTGGCCGAAGGCGGCGCCAACAACATGGCATGAAGTTCCTGGTCACCGGAGCGAGAGGCCAGCTGGGCCGGGCCACGGTCGAGGAGCTCGAGTCACGGGGGATCCCCGTCGTGGCCACCGACATCCCCGAGCTGCCGGTGCAGGACCAGGACCTCGTGCGGGGCTTCTTCGCGGAGCACAGGCCGACCCACGTCCTGCACCTTGGGGCCATGACCGACGTGGACGGCTGCGAGCGGGATCCAGTCCTCGCCGACACCGTCAACGGCACCGGCACCGCGAACATCGCCGCCGCCGCCAGAGACGGAGATGCCGCCCTGCTCTATGTGAGCACCGACTTCGTCTTCGACGGGCAGGGCACGAGGCCCTACCGCCCCGAAGACCCCCCGGCTCCGATTTCAGCCTATGGCCGCAGCAAGCTCCTGGGGGAGCAGGCCGTTCTCTCCCAGAGGGGCGACGGCTTCTACGTGGCGAGGACCAGCTGGGTCTTCGGACCCGGCGGCAAGAACTTCCCGCGGGCCATCCTGGACCGGGCCCGGTCGGGTCAACCCCTGCGCGTGGTCACTGACCAGGTGGGCTGCCCGAGCATGACCCGGGACCTGGCGCCGGCCATCGTGGACCTCGTGCTCTCGGGGGCCACGCCGGGCATCTACCACGCGGCGAACGAGGGCTCGTGTTCCTGGCATGAGTTTGCCTGCGAGATCCTGGCAGCGGCGGGAATCCAGGCCCAGGTCGGTACCATGACCAGCAGCGAGCTGGACCGTCCAGCTCGCAGGCCAGCCTATTCGGTCTTGGATTGCTCCCGTCTGGCTGAAGTCCGGGGACATCCGCTGCCGAGCTACAAAGACGCCCTCGCGCGCTACGTCGAAGAAGAGCTTCGCTGAGATGAGCACATGAGCAGGATACTGGTCACTGGCGGTGCCGGCTTCATCGGTTGCAACTTCGTGCGGCTGCTACTGCAGGTCGGCGAGGAGGTGGTCAACCTGGACGCTCTCACCTATGCCGGCAACCTCGAGAGCCTGGCGGACGTGGAGAGCGAGGCCG
>QJVU01000630.1 GCA_003235605.1 Planctomycetota bacterium
GGCGTGGGAGTTCGGTTTCCTATGGTTCTTCAGCATCGCCGGTGGCGACAGCGACCGCCTCGAAGAGGTAGACCGGTGAGGCTTGGGATCTTCGGGGGGTGGGGGGGTGCGGTCCTCTGTCTGTACCCGTTGGTGGCGCCGCTCTGCGCCCAGCCCCGCCGCCTGGGCAAGGTGACGACGCTGCAACTCGACAAGGGACAGCGGCCGAGGCAGGTCTGGGTGGCCGACCTGGACGGCAACGGCAGGGAAGACGTCCTGCTCGCCGCGTACGAGGAGGGAAAGGACTACCATCGCTGGTTGCGGGTGCACCTGGCCAAGGACGCTGGCCGTGTCGATGGCCGGCCCGACACCACCGTGGCCCTCCCGGAAACCGTCGTGGCCTGCGCGGTGGGCGACATGCACCCGGATCCCGGGGCCGAGGTCCTGTGGTTTGGCGCTCGCGGCGCCTACGTCTGGCGCCTCGGCGCCCCGGACGCGGAACGGGTGGTCAAGCTGGTGCCCAGCGAGTTCCTGTTCCAGTTCCCGGACCCCCGGGACGTCTACTCCTGGCACGCGGGGGTGCGTGACGTGGACGGCGACGGGCTTGCGGACCTGTTTCTTCCGGAGCCCCAGGCCTACCGCGTAGCCGTCCAGCGACGGGCGGGCGGCAAGGTGAGCTTTCGGATTTCCGAGCTGCGAGTGCCACAGCTGCCCCCCAAGAAGCAGGGGGCCAGCCCGTTGGACGTGCGGGGCGCGGATCGGATCCGGTCGTTCAAGTTGGACGAGGCCCTCGGCACCTATGTGCCGCGCCCGCCCCTGGCCAGCGTGGAGGAGAGCGTGCCCGCTCCGCAGCTCCACGACTGGGACGGCGACGGCGACCTGGATGTCATCGCCCGCAGCGGCGAACGGGTGTTCGTCTGGCTGCAGGAGCGCGGCGGGGACTTTCCGAAGGCCCCGAATTACAGGTCTCGATTTCCCCTCACCGAGGAGCAGACGCTTCTGGACCCCAGCTTCAGCGTCTGGCTTTGTGACTTCGACAGGGATCGTCGGGTCGACTCGGTGCTCCTCGCCAAGGACCGGAACTCGAGCGAGATCCGGACCCAGGTGCTGTTCTTCCCGCACCTCGAGAAGGGAGAAGATCCGCTGTTCAACAAGGGCGTGCCCAAGCAGCTCCTCGTGCTCGCGGGCTTCCCGACCTCTCCGGCCCTCGACGACGTCGACGGCAACGGCCTGCCCGACCTCTCGGTGATCTCCTGGCGCTTGGATGTCCTGGGTCAGATCACGGCTGCGGAAGACCGCAGCATCGACGTGGAGCTCTACGTGTTCCTGAACCGGGGAGGCCGGTTTGCGCGGCGCCCCAACCTGACGTTCAAGACGACGCTGGAAGGCGACGTTCTGCGTCGCGGCGGCACCCGGCTGTTCGCGCGGTTCGTGGGGGACGTCACCGGCGACGGAATCCGGGAGCTCCTGGTGCGGGATCGCCCGGAGCGGATCCGGCTGCATCTGGTCCGCCGGCAGGGTGAGGACCTGACCGTCTTCGAACGGCCGCTCTGGGAGATGGCAGTGGCAGCGGAAGCGGAGGTGCGCTTCCCGGAGCGTGGCGACGGCCCCGCCAGCTTCTTCGTGTTGGAAGAGAACCAGGTGCTGTGGGTGCGCTTCTGATGCAGTGGAAGGTGATGCAGTGGAAGGCGGTGGGTCTGGTGCTGGCTCTGGTGCGGAGTCTGGTGCTGGCTCTGGTGCTGGCTCCGGTCCCGGCGCAGGGGGCTTTGAAGGTCGCCTTCACCTTCGAGCCCGGCTTTGACGTCGCCGCGGAGAAGATCCTCGACCTGGACCGGGATGGCCGGGATGAGCTGCTGCTTTTGGGAGTGCGCGGGGAGGTACGGGTGTTCTCCCCGGCGACCGGCAAGCTGCAGGGGGATCTCGACCTGCCGGAGCCCACGCGCTCCCTGGTCTCCCTGGCCTCCCTCGACGGTGGCAGACAGACGAGCCTCGTGGTGCTGTCGGCGCGCGGTGCCACGGTCTACGCCCAAAAGGGCGGTGTGTTCGTCGGACCGGGGCAACAGCTGCTGCGCCGGGGCCGTCTGCTGATGCGGGTTGGGCAGCCGCGCCTCAGCAACATCATCCAGGACGTGAACGGCGACGGCCGACCGGATCTGGTGGTGCCGGGGCGCACCTTCTACACGCTCTACCTCAACCGGCCCAAGAGCGCGACGGACCCCTCGCCCACCTTCGTACACAGCAGTCGCCTGGAGCTCCGGATCTCGGCCAGCGCGAACACCCGGGCCACGCGCCTCTCCGATGTCCTTTCGAGCTCCTTCAAGGTCCCCGACCTGCGCACCCAGGATGTGAACGGGGATGGACGCCAGGACATCATCGCCGAGGCCCCCGGCCACCGCATGTTCCACATGCAGCGGGAAGACGGGCGTTTTCCCGAGCGGCCCGACGTGAATCTGGACCTGAGCCTGTTCCGGGACACCACGCCCAAGGCCGGCATCGAACTGGGCCAGACGCTCAGCCTGGACCAGGCCCTCTACCACTCCCGGGACCTGGACGCCGACGGGATCCCGGACTACGTGATCGTGCACCGCCGGAAGATCTGGGTCTTTCACGGCAGCAAGGCAGGGCCACAGTTCACCAAACCGTCGGCGATCCTCAAGCTCGCCGAGGACGTGACCTTCCTCTGGCTGATGCAGCTGGACCATGACGCGTACCCCGACCTGCTCATCTTCAAGGTCGGCGTGCCGACCCTGGGCACCCTGTTCCGCGGCCTCCTGTTCGAGTGGGACGTGAGCATCGAATCCCTGGGCTACGCCAACGTCGAGGGACGGACATTCCGCAAGACCCCCAGCTGGAAGAGCGAGACGACCCTGCGCCTACCCTCGATCCTGGACGTGATGAGCGATCCCGAGTCCATCGTCGACAAGTTCAAGGAGGTCGGGCGGAAGTTCCGCCACACCGTCGAAGCCGACCTGGACGGCGATGCCAAGGTCGACGTGTTGATGCAGACCGAGGACCACAAGGCCCTGCAGTTCTGGCTGCTCCCGACGGCCGAAGGGCGGGGACCCGACGCCGGGGAGCAGCAGATCCGGGGAATCCTCTTCGAGGACAAGGACCGCCTCTGGACGATTCCACGGCTGCTGTCGGCCCTGCAGTCCTTTGCCGAGAAGCACACCGTGCGCCTGACCCGCGGCCGCGATGCGACGGGGACCTTCGAACTGCGCAACCCCGACGAGTACCGCCTGGACTTCGCCGCGTCCGCGGACCTGGACGGGGATGGCAGGCAGGAGATCGTCCTGCACTACCTGAGCCTCAGCGAGACGTCACCCCGGCGCTCGACGTTCGATATCCTGCGCCTGCCGAAGTGAGGGGGAATCCGGAGCGACATCAGCCGAGCTGGTCTGGCGGAAACATCGCCGCGACCTCCAGCCGCAGGCCGGGCAGCACGGCGCAGTCGAGCATGTCCCCCGCCACGAACCGGCGTCCGGCGTCATACTCGCCCGCCTGCAACCGGAACACCTCGACGCTCCGCGATCTCGGATCCACGAGCCAGTACTCCCGGACGCCATTGCGCTGGTAGATGTTCTTCTTCTCCTTCTGGTCGATCCGCCGTGTCCCTGGCGACAGGATCTCCACCACCAGGTCCGGTACCACACGCAGGAACCCCTGGATCGGGCGTTGCATACCGTCCCAGCGTTCCTTGGAGATGAGAGCCAGGTCCGGTTCCACCGTGTCCCCCGAGGGCAGCTCGAATCCCTGGCTCGAGCCACAGAGACGGCCGAGGGGATGTGTCTCCAGAAAAGCATGCAGGCGGCTGCCGATCTCGATCTCGATTCCCCCGTGTGGCCATCCGGCGGGTGGCTCCATCACGACGAAGCCGTTCAGCAGCTCGTAGTGGTGCAGATCGCCAGCGGGAACAGTCTTCAGCCAGCGGGCGAACTCCGCCTGGGTCATCCTTTCGAGGGATCGGAAGGCAAGCTTGGTCATGGGACCCATCCGAGTGGGATGAGAGCACGCAGTCTCGCTCCGGATTCTAGGCTTTTCCTCCATCCACTGGTTGTTCCCTACCCGTCCTTCAGATCCAGCCACTCGGCGACCTTCCGGATCGCTGCGATGACTCGAAGCGCAAGGCCGGCCAGCTCCTCCTTCGGCAGGATCCCCGCGAGCTCCCGGGACAGACCCTTCTGGGAGATCCCGTCAGCAGCGCTGCGCAGTTCCGATGCCAGCTCGCTGCGTGACATCCTGCGCACCGTCTTCAGCTTGGGCAGCTTCGATTCGATCTTCGCCAACCGTGCATCCAGCACCGCCAGGTCGGGCATCT
>QJVU01000690.1 GCA_003235605.1 Planctomycetota bacterium
CCGGCAGCAAGACGGACATCAACTCCAGGGCAGACAGCATTCGCGCCCAGCTGGACCAGACGACCTCGAACTACGACAAGGAGAAGCTCCAGGAGCGGCTCGCGAAGCTGTCCGGCGGCGTGGCGATCATTCGGGTCGGGGCCATGACCGAGGCCGACATGAAGCAGAAGAAGCAGCGGGTCGAGGACGCGCTGAATGCCACCCGCGCCGCAGTCGAGGAGGGCATCGTGCTGGGTGGCGGCACGGCGCTGTTCCGAGCCAGCCGGTCCCTGAGCAACCTCAAGGCCAGCGGAGACCGCCGCTTCGGCATCGACATCATCAAGCAGGCGTGCGAGGCGCCGCTGCGCCAAATCGCGGAGAACGCCGGCGAGGAGGGCTCCGTGGTGGTTGACGAGACCCAGTCAAGGGACTCGGCCGAGGGCTTCGATGCCTTGACATGCAAGTGGGTGAACCTGGCCGCCGCCGGGATCATCGACCCGACGAAGGTGGTCCGCACCGCCCTCCAGAATGCCGCCAGCATTGCCGGGCTGATGCTCACAACCAACACCCTGGTGACTTCCGTCAAGGACGAGGAGGAAGCTGTCGAAGGTGCAGTAAGCTAGCTGCCGCCCCCAACCCGCCCGGCGTGGGCCGGAACGGCCCGGGAGGGGGCGGGTAGGGGGTGCATACCATGGCTACCAAGCGCGACTACTACGAGGTCCTGGGCGTCCAGCGGGGCGCCTCGGAGGATGAGATCAAGCGCGCCTACAGGAAGCTGGCCATGGAGAACCACCCGGACCGCAATCCGGGGAATACGGCGGCGGAGCAGCGCTTCAAGGAGGCTGCTGATGCCTACGCCGTGCTGTCCGACCCCGAGAAGCGCGCCAAGTACGACCAGTTCGGCCACGCCGCCGTGGACGGGTCCTTCGGCAGCGGGCCCGGCGGGTTCGCAGACATCAGCGATATCTTCGCGGCCTTCGGGGACATCTTCGGCCGCGGCGGCGGCGGCACCATCTTCGACCAGTTCTTCGGGGGGGGAGGCCGCGCACACCGGGTACGCCGCGGAACCAGCCTGCGCGTCGATCTGGAGCTGACGCTGGACGAGGTCGCGCGCGGGGCCAAGAAGTCCTTGGAGATCGCCCGCGCCATTCCCTGCGAAACCTGCGGGGGCAGCGGGTGCAAGCCAGGCACCCAACGCAAGACCTGCGACACCTGTGGCGGCCACGGCGAGGTGATCCGGGGCCAGGGTTTCATACAGATCCGGCAGACCTGTCCCTCCTGCGAGGGCCAGGGCAGCCAGATCCAGCACCGCTGTGCGACGTGCCGTGGCAGCGGCCACACGCGTCAGAAGTCTCCGATCAGCATCACCATCCCACCTGGCATCGAAGAGGGTCATGTGGAGCGCATCCACGGCCAGGGCGAGGCCAGCCCCAACGGCGGTCCACCCGGGGACCTCGTGGTCGTGATCCACATCAAGCCTCACAAGATGTTCGAGCGGCGGGGTGACGACCTGATCGTCGGGGTCACCATCAGTTATCGCCAGGCGGTGATGGGCGATACGGTGGACCTGCCGACGATCACCGGCGAGACCGTGGTACTGAAGATCCCCGCGGGAACTCAGCCGGGCACCCGCCTGCGAGTGCGCAACCAGGGGCTACCGCGCATCGATGGCTACGGCAAAGGCAACATGGTCGTGCAGGTCCAGGTTGCCGTCCCCGGCAAGATCACCACCGAACAGGAACAGCTTCTGAAGCAGTTCGACACCATCGAGCAGGACCGCACGAAGAAACGCAAGAGAGGCATCTTCGAGAAGGTCAAGGACATCTTTCAGTAGCGGCCGGTCGTAGCATGAGAACGACGACATGAAGAAGCGAAGGCAGCAGACAGAGGAGAGCAATACCGACGCCGACATGCAGGCGGAGGCGGGCGAACACACGTCACGTCACGATGACGCGCCAGCAGAGATCTCAGCGCAGGAGGTGCACGACGTCGCCCACGAGTATCCCGCTGCGGACCCCGCCCCGGACGAGCTCACGCTGGTCAAGCAGGAGAGAGACAAGCACTACGAGCAGCTGCAGCGCGCCCTGGCGGACCTGCAGAACTTCCGCAAGCGCCGCGCCCAGGACATGGCAGAAACCCGGCAGCTGGCGGTGGAAGGTCTGGCCGCGGAGCTGCTACCGATCCTGGACAGCTTCCACCTGGCCACCCGCGCCGCCGAGCCCCTTGGCGACGGAAAGACGGACGCCGGAACCCAAGGCCAGATCGAGGGCGAGGCCAAGGGCGACAACACCAAGGCCGTGAGGGAGGGCCTGTTGATGGTCAAGGCCATGCTCGAGGCCGTTCTGGAGCGTCACGGACTGCGCGAGGTGCCGGCGGCGGGACAGGCCTTCGATCCCAACCTCCACGAGGCCGTGGGGCTGGCGGAGAACAGCGGTCTCGCGGCGGGGCAGGTGGCAAGGGTGGTGCAGAAGGGCTACTTCCTCGGCGATCGTGTGCTCCGCCATGCCAAGGTGTTGGTAGCAGGCGACGCGCGCGCGGACCAGGATACGTAGCGGAGAAGAACCAGGAGAAGGGGGACGATGCCGACCTACGCGTACGAGTGCCAGAACTGCGGCCACGGCTTCGAGGAGTTCCAGAGCATCACCGCCGCGCCGTTGCGGAAGTGTCCCAAGTGCGGCAAGGCCAAGCTGCAGCGACTGATCGGCCCCGGTGCGGCCGTGATCTTCAAGGGCGGCGGCTTCTACCAGACCGACTACCGAAGCAAGTCCTACAAGGCGGCGGAGAAGGCCGACTCCGACGACGGAAAAAAGACCTCGGGGGAGGGCGCCTCCGACAAGAGCTCAGGCGATTCCGCCAAGAGCTCCGGTGATTCCGCCAACCGCGACCAGAACAAGCCGGACAAGAAAGGGACCGGGGAGTCCTGACTCCGCCAACCCGGGAGGGTTGGTGGACATGGCGCCGGTCCGGTATCCTGCTGCCCGGACCACTCCTCGGAGGATCAGCATGGCACCCCGGCACCCACTTGCCGTAATCGGTCTGCTCGCACTCGCGACTCTGGCGCCCGCTCAAGAATGGCGCCTGGAGAAGATCGACTCCGTCGGCATACAGTTCGAGGTCTGCGGCCGCCTCGAGCGCCTGCCCATGAAGCTCGGTCCTGGCAACGCCGCCTACCATCGCGCCCGCCTGCGCCCCAAGGAGCGGATGGACTACATCAACGGCGAGTACGTCTGGTACTGCGACGTCTACGAGTTCCTGAAGAAGGACCCGAAGGAACCTGCACAGACGGAGGCTGCTGTCGTAGGCAAGGACAAGGAGAAAGAGAAAGAGAAAGCCAAGGAGAAAGAGAAGGGCGAAGGAGAAGGCGAAGGCGACGGCGAGGATGATCCCGCAAGGGAGGCACGCAAGAAGCTCGCAAGGGAGCTGGCGAAGATCCTTGGCGCCGCCTCGAAACGCTACGAATCCTTCAGCAGCTGGCTGGAAGACCAGGAGGAGATCCGGATCCTGACCAAGGGCAAATCCATGCGGGGCAGTGGCACGCGGCTACCCTACAAGCACTGGGAGTGGATCCGCGACGGCGACTACGGTCGCACCGGAAGGCTGTACGCCGCCGCCGCTGTCTACGAGTTCGACGATCGCGAGGTGGCACTGGTCATCGAGATGCCTGTCCTCAAGCGTGGTGCCAAGAAGCCCCACGGCAAGTGGTGGGGTTACCTGCGCCGCATGGTCCAGAGCGGCAGGCTGCTCAAGGAGCCCTCCGACACGGGAGTCAGCAGCAAGGAGGCCGCAAAGGACAAGTACGCCGACACCGACTACAGGAAGAGGGCTCTCGCCAAGGCCAAGAAGAACATCAAGAGCCTGCGCGGCTGGGACTACTTCACCACGCCCCACTACATCGTGCTCTACGCCTGGGATTCCGAGAAGCGCGGGGAGCGCAGCAGCGCCTACCGGGCTGCCAGGTTCTACTCGTCTCGCTTGGAGAAGATGCGCGACCTGTACGTGCAGCACTATCCCCTCGACGAGACCGGCACCAAAGCGGTCATGCCGGACCCTGCCACGATCCCGGATCCCCAGGCCCCAACGGGTCCCATCACACCTCGGCCCGACGACGAGCAAAAGGAAAAGGAAAAGGAAAAGAACGACGAGGAGGATTGGGCCAAGCAGATCGAAGAGGCCCTTGCCAAGGCCCGGGAGAAGACCAAGACGGAGGAAACGGACGCGCCCGGTCCCAACGAGGCCCCGTACCCCGTGTTCCGCCTCTACGCGACCTATGACCAGTTCCGCAAGTACGGCCAGTCACCTCCGGGTGTCG
>QJVU01000755.1 GCA_003235605.1 Planctomycetota bacterium
TGAGGGTTCCACCATCGGCAGCGTGCAGACTCTCCTCCAGCTGCTCGGGGGTGAGGCCGGAGCACGGTTCGACAACGTGTGGATGCTGCGACCTTCGGCCGCTCATGTGAATGACACTTGCAGCAAGCGACTTGCCCGAGCCGGCCTTGCCCTCGACCAAAGCCGTCGCGGAGCTGGGCGCCACCCGTGCAAGGACGCTGCGGAGGCGTCGGCTCGCGCTGCCGCCGCCGATCACCGCATCTCCCGACTCGAGCAGGCCAAGGCGGAGGCGCATCTCCCGGTTCTCTCGGAGCATTGCCTGGTGGCCGAGGGCCAGCAAGGTGGTTGCCACCACCTGTTCCGGCGCCGTGGAGGGCGGCAGGAACAGCAGCAGGCCGAGGCTGTTGGCTTCCGGCAAGGTCTCGATGTCGCCTTCGTTCAGCAGCATCACCACTCCGGCGTCGACGCCGGCGGCACGCGCACGCTCGAGAAACTCGATTCCCGACATCCCACCCACGGACGACGCCAGCAGGATCACATCCACACCGCCCTGGATGGCAAGCTCAAGACCCTCTTTCCCGGTGGTCGCGTGGCGCAGCGATCGCGCCCGGGTCTCCAGCTCCGGGAGCATTTCCGCAGTTGGGAAGCTGCCATCGTGGACAACCAGCAGCCGCCCGCTGGTCGTTGCTGGGCCCCCTACGGCCTGAGTTTGGGATACAGCGCCCATATCCGCAAATCGGCAGGACGGGTGCGGCCAGTGAAGCCTAGATGGCGAGTTGGAACCCTTCCAGCCGCAGGAGCCTTCGCTTCACGGCCAGTCCGGGACCGAACCCGCCCGGGCCGCCGACCGCGACGACCCGATGGCATGGCACGAACAGGGGCAACGTGTTCCTGGCCATGACACTGCCCACCGCACGCGCCGCGCCCGGGTGGCCAGCCAGACATGCCAGCTCGCCATAGCTGACAACCTCACCTGCGGGGACGAGGTCTCGGAGGGTAAGCATCACCCGTCGGCGAAAGGTCGTCAGGGCCGAGAGGTCCAGGGGAACCTCCAATGAGAGCCGCTGGCCGTGGAAGTACCGTTCGAGGGCAGACACCGCCTGCACGAGAACGGGATGCTCACCAGCCGGCGCCGCAGGCCACGGTTCGCCATGCCGGAGCCAGCGGACCTCGCGCAGGCCACGGTCTCCCGCGCTCAGCCCCAACTCGCCCACGGGCGAAAAAAACCGGGTGCTCGCGGCCGCCCCCACCGTTTCCATTGCGATGATGTTACCCGCCCAGCATTCCTCCTCCATGGGCCGTATGAGCCTCCGACATGAAGAAGTTCGCGACAACCCTGTTCATCGCCAGCCTCGCCCTCGCACCGCAGGGCAACACTCAGGTCAAGGACTTCAACTTCGAGATCGTCACGCTCGGAGGGCGAACGCTCACGCAGGATGACTTCAAGAACAACGTGCTGATCGTGGACTTCTGGGGAACTTGGTGCGCGCCGTGCCGGGCAGCGACCCCCATGCTCAAGGGGCTCTACGGCAAGTACAAGCACCATGGCCTCGAGATCCTCGGGCTGGCATACGAGAAGGTCGGCAAGAGCGAAGCCCAGGACTTGGTCCGGGGTTTCGCTGCGGAGAACGGTCTCACCTACGCCTTGGCGCTCGGCACCAGCAAGATCCAAAACCAGGTGATCGGTTTCCAGGGTTATCCAACGTTGCTCTTCTTCAAGAGGGGTCTCGAGTTCAGCCACATCCTGGTGGGGCACAAGCCCGGTCACGAACAGGAAATCGAGGATTGGGTGAGGAAGCAGATCGGCCTGGACAAGCCGAAGGCCGGCAAGACAACGCAAGACGAGGGGGAAGGAGAGGAGAAGGAAGAGAAGCCGGAAGAGAAGGAGAACGAAGAAAAGGAGGTTGTCGAGACCGGCAGGATCTACAAACCGGGCAACCACGACCAGGGGTTCGGCTTCGAGGTGGAAGGGCTCGACGGCAAGACCATGCGTTTCGACGACTTCCGTGGCCGTAAGGTGATTCTGGCCATGACCTCAACCTGGGATCCCGAAGCCCGGAACACCGCCGCGGTGTTGAACCAGCTGCATGATCGCTATGCCAAGAGCGGCGTCATCGTGCTTGCCGCCAGCTTGGAGATCGCTCGGGACCAGGACAAGAAAGTCGCGGCCATCAAGAAGTTCCTTGCGGAGGTTGAGCCGCGCTACACAGTGTTCCCGGTCAACAACAGCTTCTTGAAGAAGCTCCACCGCACCAGCGGCCTGCCCACGTACCTGATGTTCGATGAGAAAGGCACTTTGATTCTGCGACAGGAGAGCGACACCGCCGAGAAAGTCCTGGCGGCGTTCGCGGAGGCCCTCGCCGGCAACAAGGCCGGGAAGGGTGAGCCCGCCAGGAAAGAACCCAACAAGGACTCCAGGAAAGGACCCGGCAAGGACTCCGGTGAGGAGGCCGTCCGGAAGACCGCCAGCAAGAAGGCAACGACGAACCCTCGGCGCCTGCGCCTCCAACGGCGCTGACGACTGGAAGGGCTTGCCGCAGGGCTCGGCAAGTACTGGAAGGCAGGAGCTCGCGGAAGGCCTCCCGGAAAAATGAGCGGCCCCTGCAGGGCCGCTCACGGGAGGTCACCTGGAGTTGTGAGTTGGCAGGGGGCTGCCCTCCAGATCAGTTGCCTTCGAAGAGTTTCTTGACCAGCTCGTCGATGTCGAGCTGCTCGAGCTCCTCTGACTTGATAGGCGGCATTGCCTTTAACTTCTGGTACTCTTCAATGCTGCTGAGCTCGACATAGTCTCTGTAGGACATTCTTGTCTTGCCCTCCCTGCCCTGGACCCGGGAGCCCTTCTCTGCAGAAGCAGGATCGATGCCCGTTACCAGGGTGTTCTTTGCGCGCTTGCAGATCGAAAGCGTGTTCTCGAGATTGCCACGGATCTTCAGAAGACGCTCTTCGTTGGTGCCCGGCAGATCGATGCTCCTGGAGATCTTGGCGATGGCCACCTCGAGGACAGCAATCAGGCAGTTGAGCTTCGTCAAGAGCTTTGCGCGATACTCAGCCGAGCTCAATCCTGCGCCGAGGTTCTCTGAATCGTGGTTCTTGGCGTCTTCCATTGTCAGTTCCTTTCGTTGCGTGCCTGTTGTAGTCAGAGGTTTCATCCGCCATGGAAGCAGCCTACGTGCCAAGTAGCCGCTCATAGTGAGACCTTGGCGTTGGCCGCGATGGTACCGGCCTGATGTGCGATCCAGGGCCAGGAACCAGGACCCGGGCTCGGGCTCTTGTTCGAGACTCCGTCCAAAAAACCGGACGAGACGTCGAGTTGAGTGGACGTTGTCGATTCCAGTGGACAGGAGCGCCAGGCTCCCGTCCCAGCCCCTACCCCCTCTATTGCAGGGTCGCCACAGCTTGGCGATAGATGGCCTTGGCAGTGTTCTCGACCATCGCCCGAGAAGCACCTCCGATCACCCGGAAATCCACCCCGCCCTGGGCGAAGTAGAAATCGGTGATGCCGTTGTTCTCGAACACGTAGAGGTTGTCGCCCACGGTTCGGACCGACCAGCCGTTGGTCGAGGGCTTCGGCGTCTGCTGCACGAAGATCTGGTCGATGCCGTCGGAGTAGACCAGCAACGCGATCTTCTTTCCCTGGTAGGCGTCAGTGATGACCTGGCTCCTGGCCGACTTGTAGCCTGGGGGCAACTGGGCAGGGCCAGGCACGACCTGGCTGCGCGCCTGCGTCACGACTTGGCGCAGGGCGTCGTAGGCACTGCTGCAATCAGCAAAACCCTTGGTAGGACTCCACCAGCTCGTGCTGTTGGGTATCCGTGCGTTGGGTTGGAAGCTGGTGACCTCGACCTCTGCCCGCAGGACGACGTCCAGGGTGTACTCGGCACGATAGAGCGGGTAGGCCGTCTCGAGGTCCAGGTCCAGGAGCCATGCGCTGCGATCCCACTGCTTCGGGATCACAGCGATCCGATACGTGGGGCGGCCAATGCGCTGCGTCTTGCCGAGGTAGTAGATCCCGTAGTTCAGGTTGGCCTGAGCGACATCGTGGACCCTGAAGCTCTGGTACCGGAACAGGAAACCAGCGCTCTCGGCGAAGATCTGGCCTCGCTGGCTCAGCTCGAACGGAGTGAGCGTTCTGCCCTCGATGCCGAGGAACGTGAGCTGAAAGCGCTCCGGTGTGTTGGTCCCGGTCCCCCGGTGGAGAAGCGACTCCTTCGTGCCAACCCAACGGGTCTGGCTCGTCGGCTTGCTGTTGGTGGCCAGGCTGCCGTTCGGATTCATGCCGCTGCCGCTCGTTGGCAGAGGCACCTGCTCCCGGGTTCGCCGCACCTGCTGGACGGAGTAGGTGCACCGTTCCATGGCATCCTTGATGTGCTGGAAGGTGATCTGCGACGGCGCCGCAAAGGGCTTCGGCTGCTGCTGCTTCGCAGTGCCTCCGCTCTGCTGGGCAGTCGCCGTGACCGAGACCTGTGCCCCCGCGCGCGCAGGCGACATGGGGATCAGGACCAAGGCAAGCGCTGCGAACAAGGGGAGTGGGCGGCCGTGGATCACAGCGCTCATTTCCCACCTCCCGCGATCAAGCGCACGAGGTCATTGCCATGAAGGGGCTGGCCAAGGGGCCGCTCGAGCGTCTGGACCTGGATGTCGAGCCCGGGACCCCCTGCGGTGGACGTCCCAGGCCAAAGCATGTTCATCGACAGGCCGCCTCCCACCATCAGCAGCACTGCCGCAGCCGCGGCAACCCTGAGTCGGAATGCCCGGACCTGGCGCCGGCGGTCAGCCTGGAGGCGGCGGAGATCCGCGTGGATCCGCTGCCAGAGCCACCCGGGAGCACGACGACCAACGGGGCTCCGGAAATGTGCTGCCAGCTCCGGACGATCCCGGGCCTCCCGGTCCCAGACCCCCCCGGCCCGGTGTTCCTCGGGCACCTGCCGAGGCGGCAGGGCATCCGCCAGGATCGTCCCGAGTCGATCAGCGGCGGCCCGCTCGTAGATTGCTTCCAGGAAAGCCCGGTCCGAGAGCTCTGCAGGCACTTGGGGTCGCTGCAGCGCCCGCAACAATCGCGCATTCTGGGCATACTCCCGGTAGCCGAGGCTCTCGGGCTGTTGCTCCAAGTTGTTGCGCGGGGCGGTCATGCGACACCTTCAGACAGATCCTCGTCCACCGTTGTCTCTGACGGTCGCAGAGGTCTGTAAGGTTCCTTCTGGGTTTCGGAATAACCGAATTGGTCAAGGGTTCCGTCCAGAACCCGGTGCAGCGCAAGGTGCGCCCTGGCCAACCGTGACTTCACGGTGCCAATGGAGATATCGAGCACCTGGCTGAGCTGCTCGTAGCTGAGGCCCTCCAGGTAGCGCAACACCAAGACCGCTCTCAGCTTGTCGCTGAGGCGCTGGATGGAGTCGTGGACGTGGCGCTCCAGCTCTCCCTTCTCTGCAGACTCCATCGGCCCGGGCACCTGTTCCTCGGGCGGTTCCGCAGGAGCAGCGAGGGTGGAGAGGCTCTGTGCTCGATGGTGAAAACGACTGCCGGCCTGGCGCCGGTTGTCGATGCTGCAATTGACCACGATCCGGAACAACCAGGTGCTGAACAGGGAGTCGAAGCGAAACGAGCCGATCTTCCTGAACAACAGGCTGAAGCTCTCCTGCACGACGTCCATGGCGTCCGCAGAGGAGCCGGCTATGCGGTACGCAATCGAATAGACGCGGTCCCTGTACCTGTAGTAGAGCACCTCGAACGCGGCCTCGAACTCGTCGGATTCCGGGTCCTGGCAAGACTTCACCAGGTCCAGGTCCGGGTCCGGGTCTGAGCGCGGTTCCATCAAGACGAGAAACGAAAGACGAGAAGAGGTTCGCCGTTCGGGCTCGCCGCGAAGATCAGTTGCCTGTAAGCGTGCCTAGGCCTCCCGGCACGAACACCGGTTGTCCGACGTTGTTGCCGCAATTGCTGGCGCAGCGCAGACCGGCCGCCGGCTTGCACTCGGCTGACGTCACTTCGCAGAGATGCCCGTTGGGGCTGCTGGATACAATGGAAAGCTGCATCACACATACCCGACCACCCTTCCAGAACGGATTGGGCTCCTGGAAACGGGCGTCGGCGTTGATGGGCTGCAGAAAGAAAGTGTTGTCGGTCGAGGGAAGCATGGCATGGGGCAGGCCTCCCGAATTGACGACATAGGTACCTGTATTGACGTACTTGTGGTCGAAGATCCCTTGTGCTCCGAGAGTGCACGGCAGGAGCAAAGACAGCGACCGCTCGTCCGCCAGCCGGCAGCTGGCGCGGACATACAAGCCGCGGCTGGTCTGCTTGGTGACGAGGGATACACCGCCATGCCCAAGCACTGGGACGAGGGACACCTTCGTACCCTCTACGTCGATGTACGGTTCGATGCGGATGTTGCTGCTGCTGGTCACGAGGAACCGCGCCAGCATGTGCAACCACACGCTCGTAACGCCGTTCTCTGTGGCACTCGTGACAACCACCCGCATCCCGTTCTCCAACTCCGGCTCTTCCATCCGTTCGAGCAGGTTGCCGTAACAGAGGATTGCAAGGAAGTCATCGACCCCGTCGCTGTTGCTGTCCACCAACTTGGGATCGGTCTCCAGCAACCATTCGACGCCATCCGGTACCAGATCGCCGTCGGTGTCTTCCAATGCAGACGACCCGTTGGCTGCCAGCGCCAAGCGTTCCGGACCGGCGCCGGCGAACTGCCAGATCACCACGGCCACGCAGCAGCAGGCGGCCATCAGCAAGGTGGAGAGACGTGGTCTCGGCATGCCTCGTGGAGTAGTGGTTCTGTAGACCGGAAGGGAGGGCGTGCGACGACCCGCCGACATCCGGGGATGCCGCCGGGCTGCCCAGAGGGGGATGTGGGACCGCACCATTGAAGCTACCTGCGGTTGTCACGGCAAGTGGTTCACGTGCCGAGGGCAGAGGGTCGAAGGCGATCGCGGTGCCCGGGCGCCTCAGTGAGGGTCCCCGGGGCCTCTGCCCGGGCCGTCCGGGCGGCGGCAAACGGCCGCAACACGGCAACATTCGCCGAAGCGAAAATGTAGGGCTTCCCCAGGGTGCTCCCCGGGTTGCCGGCTGCAGCCTGGGGGCTGGTCCGTGCCGACCCAGCCGCATGACGGGTCTGCTCGGCTGGGATGGCTCTGGACCGCGCGAGAAGTCCCAGGAGCGAAAGGGAACCTGGTGCGCTTCCTCTTGGAGAAGGCCAGCCGGCGGGCTACGTTGCGGGGCCCGCGCGCCCGTAGCTCAGCTGGATAGAGCGCTGCCCTCCGGAGGCAGAGGTCGCAGGTTCGAACCCTGCCGGGCGTACCAGCGCCCTCACCTGGTGCACGCTCACCTTGCCGGACTTGCGTCCGCGAGGGTTGCAGCCACGTGCTCTGGACACGCGCAAGGTGACCCGCCTGCTCGTCGTCGCCGGTGCGGCCGAGGTCATGAAGTGGTTGCCTTCGCAGGCAGGCTGTGTTGTCCGCTTGTCTGGTCCCGCGTCGAGGCCTCCAAGCAAGACCTGCACCTCGTTCTCTTCCCCGTGTTCAGCCTGGTCCCCGTGGACGCGCCGAACGATCGGCGGGGAGCGCCCCGGGGGAACGTCGCGGCGCGCCGCCACCACCCATCGACGCGGCAAGGTGCGGCACCTCGTGGCCCACCGCTGGAACCGTGGCAGGCGGGCCGTAGGATTCCCGCCGGCAGCCCTAACCGCGCCCTGGTCAGACCACGGGCGCGGAACTGCCCGTGCCGCCGCGCCCGTGCGGAGCTAGAACTGACTGCCTCCCAAGCCGCGCGCCCAAAGCTCGAATTCCTCTTGGGCGTACCAAACGAGCCACCCCCTTGACCATGGCCTTGGACCCGATCCGTTTCACGCTGGATGTTGAGCCACAGGCCGTGGCACGCCGGCTGCAGGTCCGCTTGGAGGTAGGGTGGCCAGATTCCGAGCCCCCCGAGGGCTTCCTGGACCTGTTCTCGCCAGTCTGGACCCCGGGGAGCTACCTGGTCCGCGAATACGCCCGCCATTTCAGCCGTTTCGAAGCGGCGGATTCCGCCGGCAAATCCCTGGCTTGGACCAAGACCAGAAAGAACCGGTACCGGATCCAGGTGCCACCGGGGACCGAGGGGATCAATATCTGCTATACCGTATATACCCACGAGCTCTCCGTCCGCACGGCCCACGTCTCCGGCGACCACGCCATGTGGAACGGGGCCTGCCTGCTGCTTTGGCCGTTGGACCAGGGCTCCAAGCAACCCCAAGACCGCACCGCCGAGATCAGGGTCAAGCTGCCTCGGGGTTGGCAACTCCACTCCCAGCTTCCTGCCCGGAGCGACACCGAAACCGGGGACATCGTTCTCCACGCCGCGTCCCTGGATGAGCTGGTGGACAGCCCATGCCTGGCAGGGAATCTGATCACCCGCCAGTTCGATGCCCTCGGAGTGCCCCACAGCCTCGTTCTCGATGGTCTCTGCGGCGTGGAGCCACCGGATTCCCTGGCCAACGACACCCGGAATGTCGTCGAGGCTGCCGCAAGAGTATTCAGCCCCGACGCAACCGAGCCCGCGCTCCCGTACGACCGGTACCTCTTCCTGTGCATGTTCGCGGACCGAGGACGCGGCGGCTTGGAACACCGATCCTCGTCATTGCTGCTCGCACCGCGCACGACGTTTGGAGCTCGCAAGAGTTACCAGGACTTCATGGGACTGATTGCGCACGAGCACTTTCATGTCTGGAACGCCAAGCGCATGCGGCCGGCAGATCTGTGGCAATACGACTACGAGAACGAGAACTACACCCAGCTGCTGTGGGTGGCAGAGGGCTTCACCGCCTACTACGACGATCATCTCTGCCTTCGCGCGGGGGTGCTCATGTCCTCCGAGTACTTGAAGATCATCGCCGATCACATCGCTGCCATGCGACGCAGCCCTGGCCGGCTGGACCAGCCCCTTGCCGATGCGAGCTTCGATGCGTGGATCCGCCTATACCGACCGGACGAGAACACACGCAACGTCACCCAGAGCTACTATGGCAACGGTGCCCTGGTGGCCATGCTCCTGGATCTCAAGATCCGGGAGCTCACTCGAGGCGCACACAGCCTCGATGACGCCATGCGCACGCTCTACCGAAGCACATACCTCGAAGAGCGTGGCTTTGCCGAGAGCGATGTCGTCGCCTGCCTCTCCCAGGCGGCTGGCCACGACCTTTCCGAGATGGTGCATCGCATGGTGCATGGGCCATTGGATCCCGACTTCGAGGCTGCGTTTGCTCCGTTCGGGCTGGAATTGGTCGAAAAGGCGGATGGTGATCATCCGAACCCCAATGACGACAGGGAGAACACCTGGGCTTCCGGCTGCTATCTCGGCCTACAGTTCGTGTCCGCGTCGGCGACGGTCGCATCGATCATCTTGGGGAGCCCAGCAGACCTGGCCGGTCTCGCGCCAGGGGATGAACTGCTGGCGTTGAACGGGCTCCGGGTCAACCTGACCAACTGGAGCGAGGTCTTCGGGACCGTAGCGCGCCGTGACGAGCCCCTCACCGTCCTGGTCTCCCGACGAGGCCATGTCCAGGAGATCCAGGTGCTGCCAGAGTCCCAGCCGCCGGGTGAAGTAGAGATCCGACCTTGCCAGGACTCCACGCCACAACAGGATGGACTACGCCAGGGCTGGTTGTTTGAAGGGCAGGGGGCTACCTAGCCGGCTAAGCTGGCTGACCATCCCTGGCCTGGTCCCCCGGCCTCCGCCTCTCTTGCCTCTGCCTCTTCGAACCTCCCTCTCGAACCCCTCTCTCATCTCTCATCCAATGGAAGTGGTCGTCAGCCAGCGCCAGGCCTGGGTCCGCACGGGGACCCACACCGTGGTGTTCGACCACGACCGCGAGTTCCCCCGTTTCCGCAAAGATGTCACCGGCGAACTGAAAGGTCTGCTGCGCATCTGGCTGACCACCGACAACGAGCAACCCGACAAGGTCAGCAATCGGTGGTATCTCGGGGCCTGCCGGCTTTGCGCCGGTCAATCGGAGTGGTCGGACGTGCTACGGTTGCTTCGACGCCTCAGGGTCCTGGTCGCAGACGCCGGCCGGAGGCGCCAGGTGCGGCAGGGCGTACTGGCGACCTTGCGGCGCTACAGGGACTTGTGAGAGCCGTCACAATACGGCCGGGCCTTCGAGGTCCCACAGGCACACCAAGCCACGGTCTGGGCTTCGTCCGGTACGATCTTCACGGGCATGGTCCCGGACGACAGCGTCCTATGGGTGCCGTCACAAATGGGAAACCGGGAACTCTGCTTGCACATGCAATAGGCGTACTTGTGACCCGCCTCGTACTGGAACACGTAGGGGCACTTTCCGGGTGCACCCGGTGGCGCAGGCATTCTTGGCCTTTCACCACGGCCGCCATCTGGGCCGCCATCTGGGCCAGCATCTGGGCCAGTAGCCACTATCGGAACGAGCGCACGACGCCCCTCACAATGCCGCGGATTTCGACTGTCTCGGGATAGATGGGGTCCAGGGACGAGTTCGCAGGCTGCAGTCGTATCCCGCCGTCCTCGAGGTAGAAGCGTTTCAACGTGGCTTCCTCGTCCTCCAGGATGGCCACGACAATGTCACCGTTGCGAGGTGTCTGGCTTCGCTCAACCACAACCAGATCACCGTCGTCGATGTGGTCCTCCACCATCGACGTGCCCCGCACCTTGAGCAGGTAGTAGTCATCACCATGGGGGATCAACTCGTCGATCCGGATCTCTTCACGATTCTCGACGGCCTCGATGGCCTGGCCGGCGGCAATCGTGCCCACGAGGGCCAGTGTGGGCCCTCCGTCCGTGTCCCGCGCGGCGTCCGGGTCGTAGAGGATCGACACCGCCCGGGCTCGAGCCTTGTCGCGACGAGCAGCGCCCTTCTTCACCAACTGGTTCAGGTGTTCGTGGATGGTGATCTTGCTGACGCCCAATTCCCTCGCCGCCTCTTCGAGGGTCGGCGCGATGCCCCGCTCTTGTTGGTAGTCCCGGAAGAAGCGCAGCACATTGACTTGCTTCGCCGTCAGGTTGATCCGCATGGGTAGATCTCAGTGCTGTGGAAACTGACCGTCGTAGATCGGATTGGTAGGCGATGGGTGCGTTAGACGAAAATCGCTGCAGCCACGAACATGGCCATGACAACTGCGGCCCCTAGGACATCGAGGTAGAAACCAAGACGCCGGCTGCGTGCCACCGCCGCGGCCCCGTGGAAAGGTTGCGGCAGTTCACGGGGGATGCGGCGGCGGAACCTGCGACCGAGTTCGGTCCGGAACTCGCCGTCGAAACCGCCGCGAAGCTCCCGGAGATGTGGCCGGGGAACGACCGCAGTGGTGGCCACCGGTGGAAACGGCAACCTCCTGGTGCGATCATGGTGATGTCGGCATCTCCTCATAGGCCGGAGATTCTGCGGGAGTTGGCAGCCTAACACAACTCTAAAATAGGGTTTTGTTAGGTTATTGGCGGCGGTCATAAACCTTTTCAAGTTAGCGTGTTAGGCTTTCCAAGGCGAATGGGGGACAGATGATTCTCGAGTTGCGGCGTCCGCTCGTGTTCCTTGACCTCGAGACCACTGGCCTCGACCCCGAGACCGACCGGATCGTGGAGATTGGTCTGGTGAAGGTCCATCCCGACGCCCGGCGGGAGCGCCTTTGCGAGCGGGTCAACCCGGAGCGGGAGATCCCCGAGAATGCCTCCCGCGTGCACGGAATCCGGACCGAGGACGTGTGCGGCCTGTTCGGCAAGCCACGCCTGAGGGAGCGCATCAGCGACCTCATCGCCTTCATCGGCGACAGTGATCTGGCCGGGTTCAACTCCCTGGCCTTCGACACTCCGCTGTGGCTCGAGGAATGCTCTCGCTGCAGTGCGACGTTCTCGATGGATGGCCGTCACCAGGTCGACGTGCGCAACATCTTCCGAGTGAAGGAAACCACGTGGGATCGCTTCTTGATGGGCAAGCGCACCCTCGCTGCCGCGGTGCGGCACTTCTGCGGCAAGGACCTTCCCGGGGCCCACTCCGCCGCGGTGGATGCCGACGCCACGGTCGATGTTCTGCTGGCACAGTTGGAACGGTACCCGGACCTGCCGCACGATGTGCCTGGGCTGCACGCCTTCTGCGCCGACGCTGCTCGCCAGCTGGCTGGATAGCGTGTGAACAGCACTGTGTAGCGTCTGGAGGCGACGTCTGGGCAGCCCCATCGGTGGCGGTGCTATGCTGCAATCCATGTGGCACCAAGAAGAGATCCAGGTGGAGACCGAGGGCAGTGGCGACATGCACGATCTGACAGCAGAGGTGGTCGCCATCGTCGAAAGGTCAGGAGTCCAGACCGGCCTGGCTCAGATCTTCAACGTCGGAAGCACGGGTGCCATCGGGACCATTGAGTTCGAGCCGGGTCTCGAGAAAGACTTGCCGATGATCCTGAACAAGCTCATCCCGCCCAGCCGCAGCTACGGACACGAGCAGACCTGGCACGACGGCAACGGCCACTCCCACCTACAGGCCACTTGGCTGGGTCCCGACCTGACCGTACCTGTCAGGAACGGCGCCCCGGTGCTGGGAACCTGGCAGCAGATCTTCCACCTGGACTGCGACATCAAGGCACGCCGACGGCGAATCGTGGTGACGGTCCACGGCGAGTAGGTACGCCGGCAGCAGGGGAGGAAGAGCAGAAAAAACCTCTTCACCGCAATTCTCCTTGTCGGGATGGGTTGACCGCTGTTCCGTGGCCAGTCATCGCCGTAGGTCGCTGAGCTGGCGGTCCGGCCACTTCCTGCCCCACACCTTGTCCCCAAGCTGCCCCAACGAGCCTCGGCTCGAGAGCCAACTCATGCAGACACAGACCCTTGTCTCCGTCGCCTTCGCAATTGCCATGCTTGCCTCAACGGCCAGTCAGACGCCGGCCCAGTCCAAGATCTTCGAGAGCCTCACGGGCTGGACGCACGGGGGCACTTCACCGGAATGGACGGACGACGTGACCGCCACTGCATCGCCCTTTGGCAAGGTGGACCAGCTCAACTCCACAAAGAGCCTCAGCTACACCAAGAACTTCATCCTCGAGGCCGGGACCTATGTCGCAACTGCCAGGCTGATGAAGTTCCAGGACCAGACCGGCGTCGCTCCGATCCAGGTCGCCATCTCCGGGTCCGCGGGCAACGTGTTCTCTACCCTGCCGGTGTTCGAGCAGAAGACGGATGCGTGGGTGTTCACGCCTTCGGTGACCTTCACCCTCAAGACCAAGGGCGTTGTGGTTTTCGCCATCCAGAACACCGACACCAACCTCACCAAGCAGAACTACTACTTCGACAGCTTTCGCATCGGCCTGGTCCCCGAGGGTGAGGTGTTCGTCTACCAGAGCCTGACCCACAACACCTGGCAGAGCGTTCACGGTCTGCCCTATCACGCCAAGAACACCCCCGACAAGGATTCTGCGTTCGGCGAGGTGAACCAGCTCAACAGTGTCTGGTGGCTGGAGTTCAGGTCCTGGAAGACCGACGCCAACAAGAACCGCGTCAGCAACCGTCTCGTGCTGCAGCCTGGCACCTATACGTGGAACATCCGGCTGAAGCGGACCGGGGCCACCAACAACGCCATCTTCGAAACGTCGACCGCCGTCGGCGGCGGCACTTTCGTGAAGAAGACGTGGTCGAACTTCCAGCCACCCCAGAACCAATGGGTGTTGACGCCGAACGACACGTTTGTCGTGACTCAGAAGGACACCATCGTGGACTTCCGCTTCTGGGACATCCGGAACACCCTGAAGTCGGGATACCTTTTCGACGCGTTCGTTCTGAAGAAGGGAGTTTTCGATGCCATCGGCACCGGATGCAAGTACTCGCTGGGCGTCACGAACCTGAGCGCCAACCCGCCGAGCCTGGGCGGGACCTTCGCCATGAAGGTGGACAACGCACCAGGCACGGTGCTGTT
>QJVU01000739.1 GCA_003235605.1 Planctomycetota bacterium
TTTACCTCTTCCAGAGGCCGGCTGAGGTCCTTGGGAGGGTCACCGGGAAAGCGCGGGATCATCGCCCCGGGGCTCGCTCTGCCTACTCGGCCGAGGCTTCGGCGGCAGACCGCCTCGCTCCCGACTCCTGGGGCGGATTCTCTGGCGTTTGGGGCTCCTCCCCCTTGGGCCGCGGAGCCGCCTCGCGCCGGGATGGAACCACCGCGCTGATGCCCTCCGGTGCGCCCTTGTCGTCGTCCTCGCTCTGCCTGCCGGGCTTCACCCGGGACACGCGGGTCCGTTGGCGCCGCCGCCCCCGACCACCGGTCCGGGGCCCCTGAAGCCGGCGTTCCGCCCGCTGCAACGTCCTCAGGCGCTCCCGCCGTTCCCGCCGCATTTTGTCGCTCCGCTTCTCGTGATAGTTGTACTTCTTCGCCAGGCGGAAGATGCCGGCAAAGTTGCACTGGCGCTTGAAGCGCCGCAGCGCCGCCTCCAGCGGCTCACTTGGACGGACCTGGACTCGAATCATGCAGTGGGTAAGGGCTCGCGACGCACGAGGAGTGCGGTTGGAAAGAAGGAAGGAAGGGAGTTCTGGAAAGGCAAGTGCCGCAAGCTGAAATGGTACCCCATCACCCCCCGGCAAGGGCGGAAGAGGATAGCTCTCCCCTACAGGAGCGCAAACTCCGTTGGAACAAAAGGCCCAGAAAGACACCCCGGACGACACCCCCGGCCAGGATCCGATGGTGGCCCTGGAAGGCACTCTGACCGGCTTCACCTTCCGCAACCCGGACACCGGCTTTGCCGTCGCCCGGCTGCTGCAGGACGGCCCCTCGGAGCGGATCCCGATCGTGGGCCAACTGGCTCAACTAGCCGAAGGACAAAGAGTTAAGGTCACCGGGCGTTTCGAGGAGCATCCCCGGTTCGGCCGCCAGCTCAAGGTCATCGAGACCCAGGCTGTGCTCCCCAGCAACGTCGCGGGCATACGCGCCTATCTGGCCTCCAGCCTCATCAAGGGCATCGGTCCTGCCATGGCCGAGCGGATCACCTCCCGGTTCGGGGCCGACACCCTGAAGATCATCGAGCAGGAGCCCCGACGACTCCAAGAGGTGAAGGGCCTCGGCAAGAAACGGATCGCCGAGCTCAGGGCCGCCGTCCAGGCACAGCGGGACGTGCAGGAGGTGATGGTGTTCCTGCGCACCCACGGATTGGGCGAGAGCTTGGCGACCCGCATCGTCAAGCTGTACGGCAAGGGTGCCGGAGCGCGCATTCAGGCCAACCCGTACCGGCTGGCAGAGGATGTCCTGGGCATCGGCTTCCGGATTGCAGACCGGCTGGCCAGGGAGATGGGGATGGCCCGGGACGCCGCAGAGCGCATCCAGGCAGGGATCTTGTTCGCCTTGGGTCAAGCCGCCAAGGACGGCCATTGTTATCTCCCCGTGACGGAGTTGCAGCCGGCCACCGCCGCTCTGCTGGACTGCGACGAGGAGGCCATAGCCAACGAGGTGCCGGCGGTGACCCGCGCAGGTCGGGTGGTGGCGGAGAAGCCGCCCGGCCCCCCAGTGCTGGTCGCGGACGAGCCGACGAGGGTGTACCCCGTGGCGCTGCACCAGGCCGAAGTGGGCGCCGCTGCCGCCGTGGACCACCTGCTGCGAAGCCGAGCAGCGCCTCTGCCGCTGCAACCAGAGCAGGCCCTGCGCTGGTTCGAGGCACGTAGCCACATGCAGCTGCCCCGTGGCCAGAAGGACGCGGTGCTCGCCGCTCTCCGCCAGCCCGTGAGCATCATCACCGGTGGTCCAGGCGTCGGAAAAACCACGATCATCCGCGCGCTGGTGCAGATCCTGGAGGCCAAGGACCTCACGCTGCTCCTGGCAGCGCCCACCGGGCGTGCTGCGAAGCGCCTCGAGGAGTCCACCGGCAAGACCGCATCCACACTGCACCGCCTGCTGGAGTTCCAGCCGGGCCTCAACCGGTTCGCCAAGGACGGTCAGAATCCCCTGCGTGGCGATCTCCTGGTGGTGGACGAGGCGTCCATGGTGGATGTGACACTGGCGTACAACTTGTTCCGCGCGATACCACGGAGGATGAAGCTGGTGCTGGTCGGCGATGCCAACCAATTGCCAGCAGTTGGCCCCGGACAAGTGCTCAAGGACCTGATCGACTCCGGCCGCGTTCCCGTGACAAGGCTGACGGAGATCTTCCGCCAGACATCCGAGTCGTTGATCGTGGGCAACGCCCACCGACTTCTCACAGGACAGGTTCCAGTCAGCGGTGACGAGGACAGCGACTTCTTCTTCGTCCCCGCCACCAACGCCTTCCACGCACGCCAGCTTCTCCAGGAGCTGGTGGTGCGCCGCATTCCTAGGCGCTTCCAATTGGATCCGGTCCAGGACATCCAGGTGCTTTGCCCGATGTACCGCGGTGAATGCGGTGCCGACACCATGAACCTCGACCTGCAGACCCTCCTGAACCCCGGAGCACCGCAGATCGAGCGGGCTGGCAGGCGTTATCGGGAGGGCGACAAGGTGATGCAGACCCGCAACGACTACGAGCTGGAGCTGTTCAATGGCGACACCGGCCGAATCACCCGGCTACCAGGAAGCGACAAGGTAATGCGCGTGCGTTTCGGACACCGTGAGCTCGAATACCCTGTCGCTGACCTGGATGCACTGATGCCAGCCTACGCGATCACGGTACATCGTGCCCAGGGCAGCGAGTATCCCGCGGTGGTGATGCCCCTCACCACCCAACACTTCATGATGTTGCGACGCAATCTGCTCTACACGGCGATCACCCGGGGCAGGCAGCTCGTGGTGCTGGTTGGCTCCCGCAAGGCACTGGCAATGGCCGTGGACAACAACGAAGAGGCTGGCCGGTTCTCGGGTCTCGTCGAGCGCCTCAAGGACCTGCCGAGATCCCACAGCCACCTCAGACCTGATGCATAGGGCGCGACAGACAGGCCCAAAACGAATATTCTCCGGTCAGCTCGGCATACTCTCGATCCCCTGAATGCACCTCGCCATGAAACCCAAGAGCTCCCCGATTCCTTCCCTCATCCCGGGCCTGTTTCTGTTGCTGATGATCACTGCCTGCTCCATCTCCATTGGCTGGGGGAGCTGGGGCTGGAAGAGCTCGACCAGCACCTCGACCACACTCCACGGCACAGCCTCGCTGACGTACACGACGGACGGTGAGACGGTCCGCGCCACCACGGTGGGCAATGAGGTCCAGATCGTGGTCTTGCGCGACGGCATGCTCTCCGGCGTCGAAGGCCTGAGCGATGCGCAGCGCAAGAACCTCCGTAGCTTGGTCTCGGGGGGGCGAAAGTTCGTGGACCACCCCAAGCTCGGAGCCTGGCGTCAGCAGCTGACCACCGTCAACGACCTGTCGCGGAAGGCGGACGCTACGGGCAAGGAGCTGATGGATGGTGCGAGAGGCCTGCCCTTTGACGGTTTGATCGATGACGCGGTCATGAGGTGGGTGAACGACGACCCGGAACGCGCCGGGGCCATCCTGGATCTCGCGGGCGAGGTCAAGATCGGCAGAACCACCGCCCGCAAGCTGCTTGTGGTGGCACTTCGGTCAACCGCCGTGGACGACGATCGGATTGCCTCCTGGCTGGCAGCACCGGGCATCTACAAGGACGCGAAAGCCCTCCACACCATCGCCTCTGCCAAGGCCGTGGGGTCCAAGAGCGCTGAGCAAATCCTGGAGAACATCGACGAGGTGTCCGGATCGGACCGCAAGGAGGTCTACATCGCCGTCGGCGCACGCCTCGTCGGCGACGTGGCCCATGCCAGGACGCTTGCGGATGCCCTCGACGAGCTCTACGGCTCCCAGCGCATGGATGCCGCCCTCGCGCTGCTGCAGCTGCCGGAATGCTCCGCAGACTTCGCCATCCAGCTTCTCGAGCACATCGAGGACTTCTATGGCAGCAACCGGCTCCGGGTCTATCTGGCCGCCGGGCAGAAGGCCATCGCCGATGCCCGCGCGCCCCGACTGCTTGCCAGCCAGATCGACGAGCTCTATGGCTCGGACAGGCAGAAGGCCGCGATCGCTGCCCTGGACTGGGAAGGAACCGACTGCAGCCTGGCTCTCGGTCTGCTGCACAGAATCGACGACTTCTACGGCAACGGCCGCAGAAGCGTGATCGAACACGTGATCGACGGCCGCCATTTCAGGGACGTCCGTGTACAGCGGGCCTGCCTGCATGCCATCCGGGACGAGCTCTACGGCAGTACGAAGCGCAAGGCCTTGACGCAGATGCTCGAGAAGGAAGGGCTCGACGAGAAGGTTCGTCGTCT
>QJVU01000031.1 GCA_003235605.1 Planctomycetota bacterium
CGCCTGGGGCACGTCCTCAAGAAGGCGGGCCGTCATCGGGACCTGGAGGGCGCCGCCCGGCAGTTCCGGCAACTCGTGGCGGAGGAGGGTGACGAACACTACCTGGCCGCTGCTTCCTGCTATGCCGAGGGCGAGTGCCTCCGGGACCTGGGGCAGGACGAGGCGGCACTGGCACTGTTCCGGAAGGCAGCCACCTTGGACCGGCAGTCTCCGAAGGGCGGGGGCAGGTTCGGCCTGCCGGCGCTCTACCAGGCGGGCTTCCTGTTGCTGAAGGGTGGCCGCCACAAGGAGGCAAGCGCGAGCTTCCTGCTGGCCGCCAACACCTACCCCAAGCACCGGGCCTCTGCAGAGTGCCTTTGCCTCGCTGGGGAGGCGGCGCTCAGGGCTGGCGAGACCAGGACCGCAGAGGACGCCTTCCGGCAAGCAGCGGCGGCGGGAGGCGAGCAGGCCCCGAAGGCGACGTTGGGTCTGGCGCGCTGCGCCATGGAGTCCGGTGACAGGGAGCAGGCCATCCAGCGATTCCGGGAGGTCTCCAAGCGCTTCGGGAACCACCCTTCCGGCGGCGAGGCCCACGTCGAGGCCGGACGACTGTTGTTCGAAGGGAACCGCCACGACGAAGCCGTCGCGGAGTTGACCCCCGTACTGGAGGAAACGGAGCTTCCCGCGAACCTCAGGCGGAGTGCGCTGGAGGTCTTGGGCCTTGCCCAGCTGCGGCTCGGCAAGGCGGACCTTGCGATCACCCACCTGCGGAAGGCCCTGGCCCTGACCCCCACCTCCGACAGGCCAGGACGGGCCCGCATCTCCTACCACCTGGGCGAGGCCCACTGCGACAAGCAGGACTGGGCGAAGGCGGCGGACTGCTACGCCCGTGCCGTCGCAGACCTCACACTCGACGGGGACGGCCACGGCAACGGCAACAGCAACGGCCACGCCAACAGCAACGGCCACGGCGACAGCAACGGCCACGGCAACAGCAACAGCAACAGCAACCCAGGCGACAGCGAGACGTCCCTTCTCGGTGACGCCCTCTACGGCAAGTGCCTCGCCCTGCACCGCCTGGGCCGGTTCCGCGAGTCCAACGATGCGGTCGCAACGCTGCTTGCGCAGTGTCCCGGACACCGGCTGGCGACGACGGCCCGCTTTGCCCAGGCGGAGAACCACTTCGCGAGCAAGGACTACGAGACCGCCAGGAAGGTCTACGCCGCCATCCCGCCGGACCACGAGCTGGCTCAGAAGAGCCGGTTCAAGGCGGCCTGGTGCAGCTACTTGCTCGAGGACCACAGGGCTGCGGGGCAACAGTTCCAGAGCCTCGCTGCGGCAGACCGTCACGACGCCATCGCTGAGGAGGCCCTTTCCATGGCGGCGTTGGCCTTCTACCAGGGGGGAGACCTCGACGCTGCACTTGCCGCCGCCGACCGCTACCGCGCCCGCCATCCCCGGGGCAAGCATCTGGCTCGCAGCGAGCGGGTGGCCGCGCGGGTGCTCCGAGGCAAGGGCGACCTGGAAGCTGCAGCAGAGCGGTTGGCGGCCGCGGCGGCCGCTGAGCGCTCCGCCCCCAGGGCCGGCCAAGACCTGCTGGAGTACGCCGACCTGCTCTACCAGCGGGGCGACTACGAGGGCGCCGGCAATGCCTACCGCAAGCTCGTCGACCGCAAGGATGTCGCCGGCGCCAGGGCCCGCGAGGGCCTCGCGTGGTGTGCCTTCGAGTTGGGGGAGGATCAGGCCTGTGGAGAGTGGATCGCGCGCGGCCTCAAGCACCCCCAGGCCGACAGTCGCCGCGCCAACCTGCTGGAGCTGCAGTGCACTCTCCATCACCGCAAGCAGGACTGGGCGGCGGCGGAAGAGGTAGCGACCCGCTTCCTCGGGGAGTTCCCCGACCATGCGCGGAGGCTGCACGTCGAGTATGCGCTGGCAGTGGCACAGAGCCGCGACGGCAAGCTCGAGGCGGCGCGCAAGAGCCTCGAGGGTCTCACCAGCCGGGCAGGCTTCGAGCGCTTCGATCGCGGCGACCAGGTCTGGTACGAGCTGGCCTGGGTGCACAAGAAGCTCGGCCACGACGACCGGGCCCTGGAGGCGTTCCGCGAGGTTGCGCGCAGGACAAGGGACGAGAATCTGCGCGGCGAGGCCAACCTGCACCTTGGGGAAGCGCTGCTGGAGAAGGACACCGACAAGGCCCTCGCCCACCTGGCCAAGGTGGAAGGCAGGTACCGCGGTCGTGCTCGGTACCGGATCGGCTTTCATTGGTTCGGAAAGGAGCAGTTCCAAGAGGCACTGCCCGCCTTCGAGGCGATCCTCCCGCTGGGACCAAAGGCCGGTCTCTACCTGGACGCCCTGTTCCTGGCCGGCGAGTGCCACTACCGCATGCGACAGTTCCCCAAGGCGGCGGAACGTCTGAACCTGTTCCTGAAGCAGGCGCCCGACCACGAGCGCGCCCAGCAAGCACGGCTGCACCTCGGTATCAGCCAGGTCCGGGAGCGCCACCCACAGTCCGCCGCAGCGGTGCTGCGGGAGTACCTGCGCCGGGCCCAGGAACCCGGAACGGGAGCAGCGGGCGACCACACGCAGCGCGCCCGGGCCAACCTGTGGTTGGGGAAGGCGCTGCAGCAGGCTCAGGACTGGCCTGCTGCCGAGGCGGCCTACCTGCAGACAACCAAGCTCACGGACACCGAGCTGGCGGCAGAAGCTCAGTACCGCATCGGCGAGTGCCGCCGTTCCCGCGGAGATCTGGACGGTGCCGCCGACGCCTTCGTGAAGCTGCCGATCCTCTACGGCCACGAGACCTGGGTGCAGCAAGGGTTGTTGGCGGCCGGCGACTGCTACCTGCGCCTGGAGCAGCCCCACAAGGCCAAGAGGTTCTACCAGGAGCTGCTGGACCGCTTCCCCAAGGCAGAGGGCGCCCAGGACGCAAGGCAGAAGCTCGAGGACATCAAGAGGAGGTTGTGAAGATGTTGGAAGCCGGACTGCTGGAAACCGGACTGTTGGAAACCGGACTGTTGCGAACCGGACTCATGGAACGAGCCCAGGAGATCGTCTCCAGCCAGACCATGTGGGAGTTCCTGGAATCCGGGGGGCCCATCATGGTGCCCATCGCCGTGTGCTCTGTGGTGGCGCTGGCGTTTGCCCTCGAGAGGCTGATCCACCTGCGCCGGGACCGCGTCCTTGGCGCCGGTGTGACGGAGGCGGTGGAGCTGCTGAAGGCCGGAGACAGCGCAACGGCCCGGGCCCGGGCCGCGGACCTGACAGGTCCTGCGGCGCGCATCCTCGGTGCTGGCCTGCGCCGCCAGGGCATGGCCCTCGAGGACATCGAGCGGGGGATGGAGGACCAGGGCAGGAAGGAGATGGAGAAGCTCAGATCCAACATCCGGCCCCTGCAGCTGATCGCGGCGATCACGCCGCTGCTGGGACTGCTGGGCACGGTGATCGGTATCCAGGACTCCTTTCACCTGGTGGTGCGGGCGGGGCTCGGCAAGCCCGAGCACCTGGCCAGCGGCATCGAGGAGGCCCTCGTCACCACCATCGCCGGCCTTTGCGTGGCAATCCCGGCACTGCTGGTGGCCCACTACCTGAGCAGCCGAGTGCGCAGGCTGATGCTGCAGGTGGACGAGCTGCTGTCCCCTGCCCTCGAGGCACTCACGGTGCCAGCCGGCAAGGAGACGCCGTGAAGCTGGATACCGGCGACGATGGCGACGAGGGTATCCGCCTGACACCCCTGATCGACGTGGTGTTCCTGTTGTTGATCTTCTTCCTCACCGCCACGACGTTCTCCCGAGAAGAGGTGGAGATGGACCTGGATCTGCCCGAGGCAGCCAGCGGCGAAGCCGGGGACGGCCAGCAGGCGATCGTGATCAACATCGGCCGGGATGGACTCCTGCGAATGGATGGCCGCTGCGTGACCGAGGAGGCGCTGCACCAGAAGCTCCGCTCCGCTGCCGCGCGCAACCGGGACCGGCAGGTGCTGATTCGCGGCGACACCGAGGCCCGATACGGCGTCGTCGCCAAGGTGTTCGATGCCTGCCTTCTCGCCAAGCTGCGCTCGATCTCCATCGGCGCACTCGAGAAGCAGGAGCACCGGTAGGGCAATGGGACGGTTGCGGCGCAGCCATGCCATCCTGGTGGCCGCGGCGGGCTTGATTGCCAGCGTCGCCGCACTGGTCGGTCTTCGCGTCGGCCGACCGGTCTATTACAGCGACGGCACACGGGCGCTGGCCGCCAGCGAGCTGCGCCATGCCAGCATGCTGCGCTGGGATCCGCCGCGACCGGAGTTCGCCCT
>QJVU01000380.1 GCA_003235605.1 Planctomycetota bacterium
TGGCGGAGCAGGACAAGGAGCGCGAGGTGGTCCTGGCGGAGGAGAAGGCACTCCGCGACCTGGTCCTTCGCAGCAAGAAGACCGACGCCAAGACAGGCGAGGAAGGCGACGAGAAGACCGGCGGGCAACCGTGATCGCCACCTCCGCGTGGAAACACGTCCTGAAGACCGGCGCGGTGGCCTTCGCCGTGTCTCTCCTGGTCGCTCCCGCGGACGCCGCGCCCCAATGATGTGGTGAGGGTGGGGGCGTCGGGGGCGCCTCCCTCTCCGGGGGCCGGGGCCCCCTCGTCCGCGGCGCGGCGATGAAGTTCCAGCGGGGCGCCACCAGCTCCTCGCGCCTGACCATCGCCTGGGACCACTCTTCGGTCACGAAGGCGGTCCAGGTCAAGGATCAAGCCGCCGCCCTGCGGCGCATGGCCGACGAGGATCCCCGGCCGTTGTTGATCCTTCGCTTGACCCACGACACCGGCAGCGCCACCAGGAAGGAGCGCAAGCTGCTGCAGGAGGCCCTGGCCAGCGAGCGCTTCAAGCTGGCGTCGCATTGGTTCCACTGCGTGCAGGTGACGAAGGAGGTCATGGAGAGGGACCACCCCTACCACCTCCTGTTTACCGGCAAGAGCCCGCCGCGGATCATCCTCGCGACTCCGGATGGCAAGAAGGTCGTGCGGTTCCTTGGCAACGCCAGGCAGCGGGTCAACTGGCCGGACATCGCCGCCGTGCTCAAGGCCAGCTACGAGAAGGACCCCACCAAGGCGATCCGCGGCCTCGAGCGTCTCTTGAACACCTTCGACGTCACCGAAGCCAGGATCGCCAGCCTGGGCGATCAGATCGCCTCCGCCTCCGAGAAGAACAACGATGCGTCGCTGATCACCCTGAAAGCCAGGCTCGAGAAACTGGAAGACGAGCACAAGCACGCGCTGGCCGAGGAGAAGGCGCTCCGCGAACTGGTCCTCAGGAAGGCGGAAGAGGGAGCGGGCGAGGACGAAAACAAGGCAACGGGCAGGTAGCCCGGCAGGGCAACCAGCCCGCCGCCTCAGGTCCGGCCTCAGCCCCGAACGACGCAGTAGCGGTAGCTGGTCCAGCCCGGGCCGGCGTGTTCGTTCTCCTGCGCGTCCAGCACCCTGGCGCCCGCTGCAGCAACCAGCTCCCGGACCCTCTGCTGTGGCGTGCCGAACATCTCCATGACCGGGCGTCCGGGAACCGTGCGACTCGCAATCAGGCTGGCCGCCCGGCGCAGACGCACCGGCCACATGCCGAAACGGCCCGGCTTGAGGTGCCCCGGCAGCTGGAAGATCAGGACCCCCTCCGGGGACAGCACCCGGCAGAGCTCGCGGATGTAGATGGCCGCGAGCCTCGACGGCATGTGCTGCAGGGTGATGTTCGAGTAGGCGAAGTCGAACTCGCCGTCGCCGAACAGGGTCAGGTCCTTGGCCTGGTTCAAGTGGTACCTGCAGCGATCTCCGTGGCGGTTCAGGTCTCTGGCCAGATCCAGCATCGAGGGCGCGATGTCGACGCCGTGCACTTCCCGGAAGTGCTCCGCAAGGGCCTGGCTGAGGCGGCCCACGCCGCAGCCGAAGTCCAGGGCCCGTTGCGTGGGCAGCTCCGGTCGCAGCGCCCTGGCGTAGTCCAGCACGTCCCGGATCTCGTCGCGGCCGGTGGCCATGAAGGCGTCGAGATCCCAGCGGTTGCCGCGCTTGTCCCGGTGGCTCAGGACAGCCCACAGGGGATCCTGGCGGCCGAGGGCATCCCACGTCTGCTGCAGCCGTTTGAAGCTCATGATCGCGCAGCTACCAGCTCTGCCACGACCTCCGGCACAACGCGGCCGGCGGTGCCGCAGAGAAAATGCCCTTGCTCCATGTACTCCGCCATCTGGGTGAAGGGCGAGGGCTCCGGGTTCACCGCCACCAGTGGCGCCCCCCGCTGGGCCACCAGGGCGCCCACCTGGAGCGGGAGGTTGGTGGTACCCAGCGTGCCGATCACGATCAACAGCGCACAGCGGTGGGCGGCCATCAGCGAGCTCTCGAAACGGTAGCGCTCCTCGTCGTAGATCTCGTCGAACCACAGGACGTGGGGCCTCGCCCAGCTGCCGTTCCGGCGCAGCAGCTGCCGCGCGCGGTCGTGAAGGCGCTGCCCCCTCTCCCAGCCCAGGAGCTCGTCGGGCACCGGCAGGATCTCTTCGCCATGGGGTGTCGGCAACCTCATGTAATCGATGTTGCCATGGATCTGGTAGGTGCGCTGCGGGGTGTTGCCGGCGCGCAGGTGCAGGCCGTCGACGTTCTGTGTGATCAACAGGAAGCGGTCGCCCAGGGCCGACTCCAGCTCCACCAGGGCACGATGGGCGGCGTTCGGGGCGGCCGATCGGTAGACGGCTCGCCGGTAGAGATACCACGCCCAGACCTCCTCGGGCATCTCCTGGAACGCGCGGAACGTTGCGAGCTCCTGGGGCGTGTAGTTCACCGAGCCGATGCGCCAATACCCCTCGGGGCCGCGGAACGTGGGGACCCCACTCTCGGCACTGATGCCGGCGCCGGTCAGGACCAGGATCGGGCCGTCAGCGACCAGGGCCGACCGCAGGGTGGCCCGGGCTTCGTCGGTCAATGTGCCGCCCACGGCGGTGAAGGATAGGGCAAGGTGCCAAGGTTGTCCCATGCGCCCCGCGACCGTCGGGATCCTGGTGCCGTTCCGTCCACGAGCGCTTCCGCGACGCAGCGCCGGGGCCCCTGGGCCTGGTGCCCCGGCTCTGGTGGGTGCCTCCCGGAGAACGCCGCGGAGAACGCCGGTGAGGGGGGCGTGCCACCAGCGATCGGGGGCCGCTATCATCGTCGTGGAACCGGGAGGAGCCTCACCATGAACCATCTCCGCCTCGCCTTGGTGGCAGCCCGATTCGCCGCCACCTTGCTTGTCGCCGGCCTGCTGCCGTCCCAGGGCACCCTGAAGCGGGGGGTCTACGAGGACCCGGTCAACGGCTTCAAGGTGAGGGTGCCGGGGGGATGGGCGCAGCTGCCCACGCGGGTGGACGAGGAGTGGGTCGTCGCCAGGTTCCAGAGCAGCAAGGAGTACGAGGGGCACCACAAGCTGGATGACGCGCACCTGCACCGGCCGCTGATGCGCGTCATCGTGTTCGACCACAAGCGCATCCAGGAGGGGGCGGCCTCGCGCAAGCTGCCGTACAAGGACTACCGGGACTACTGCCAGCGCAACCTTCCCGAGGGCGGCTGGTCGATCTGCCAGGAAGAGAAGGGCCGCGAGGGCGATCTGCAGGTCACCCGTTTCCAGATCAAGGCGGAGAAGGCCCAGAAGGAGAAAGGCCCCAAGGTCAGGTTCCGGTACGTCTGCTGGGTCTTCCATGGCGACGTGGCGGACCTTGCCGTGGAGTTCGAGTTCCTGGAGCAGCACATCCAGAAGCTCGAGCCCGAGGCGGATGTTCCCCTGCGCAGCTTCCGGTTCGTCCCTCGGGTAGCAGATGCCGGTGCCCGCGGCGAGGCCGACGCCCCGCAGAAAGAACTGGACCGGAAGGAGTGGCAGGCTCTGCCTCTGGAGGAGCGCTTCAAGCGAAAACGGCTCGTCGAGATGCAGCGGGCCAAGCGAGCCATCGACAGCCTGCCGGAGGGGTGGACGGTCCAGGAAACCCAGAACCTCTACGTGCTCAGTCACGCCCAGAAGAAGTACCGCGTGCGCATCACGACCGCGGCCGAGGTCTGCCGGGGTTGGCTGAACAAGCGTCTTGGACGCGTCAACGACGAGTACTCGATGAAGGGCGTCATGCGCATCTGCAAGGACGAAGACGAGTACAAGACCCAGAGGAAGCAATCCAAGGATGCGTTCAGCGTGGCGGACGGTGAGGTACACACCTACGAGGACCGGGATGAAGGCAATGCCGGCCTGAACTTCGGCCCGCTGTTCTATGGGCTGTTCAAACAGTACATCCACGATCGGGACAGCTACCTTGAAGCCGGCCTGCCGGTCTGGATGCACGTGGCGCTGCGGGACTACTTCGAGACCGCCATCTTGAAGGGCAAGAAGATGGTCTTCCGGCCCGATGACGACGAGAGGGAGGCCTTCCATGACCTGCGGCGCAAGGAGGCTGTCAAGAGCGCCCGCGAGCTCATGACGATGACGTGGGATGACTACCAGGTGGGCAACAAATCTGACCTCCACATAGACGAGCAGTTCGCCAACCTTCTGCGGTTCCTGGAAGGGCCGGGCAGGAGGCACAGATCTTTCAAGGGCCGCGACTTCGTCCTCGACTACATGAGGGAGTC
>QJVU01000080.1 GCA_003235605.1 Planctomycetota bacterium
GCTTCTACATGGACGTGTCCAGCCTGTTGATCATCAGCTCGCCGGTGGGCAGTGGCCTGCGACTGATCCCCGTCACGATTCCCAACGACACGGCTCTGGCCGGCCTCGAGGTCTATCTCCAGGGCGCCAGCTATCCGACAGGGGCGCTCAAGTACGCACCGTTGCTCTATCTGCCCACCGGCTCGAGGCTGACGCCGAGGCTCTGACACGGGCCGGCAGTGTTTCCCTGTTATCCCGCGTTACCGGGTAACTATCTCTTTCCTTCCGCCTCGAGAACATCCCACCACGTACCGTCACCATGGGAGCAACCACCATGAGAGCGACGTTTGCTGTCCTCACACTCGCACTTCTCGTCGGTTCCACCCTGGCCCAGGCGCCGAACGGCTATCTCGTGACTGCCGAGACGTGGAGCCAGCTCACCGGCGGCGACGGCCTGGTTTTCGTCGACCCCAAGACCGGCATCGCGGACCGGGTGAGCTGGGCCAACCCGAGCCAGTGGAATGGCACCCACCCAATGGTGGCCCTGGACGATGCCAACCCCCACATCTACAGCAATGCCGGTGTGGGCCTCAGTGGTTCTCCCATCGTGCAGTACGTCATGCAGGGCAACCGCATCCAGGGACTTGGAGCGATGAGCGGTGCCAAGCCGTTCGGTCTCGTGCAGCGGATGCACGTCTTTCCGGCAGGAAAACGGCTGCTGTTCACGATCAACACGGTCAGCGCCGGCCTCTACTCCCGCAACCTCACCGGCACACCGGCCAACAAGCAGGAGGCCAGCATAACCGATGCCTGGGACGTGACAGTCTTGGGCAACATGGTCTACGTCAGCACCTACAAGGCCGCCACGCCCAGCAACATCTTTGCGGTGGACATACTCAACGGGCGCATGCCGGTGCAGCTGAAGCTGAGCCTCGGAAACCTGAAGATCGCTCCCTTCCAGGCGATGGATGCCGATCCGTTGCTCAAGGTCCTGGTGGTGGGTGACGACAACGGCGATCTGTTCCGGATCAACCCCGCAAACGGCGCTGTGACCAAGGTCAACACCGGCCAAGGGCGCGGCGCGGTGGTGGCGCTGGCGGCAGCCGACATCGCTACTGTAGCCTACGTCACCGACGGCAAGGCGGTCTACGATGCTCGCGGCTGGGCCTCGACCACGGCGAGCCCGATCTACTCACCCAGCGGCGAGACCGTCCGGGACGTGGCTTTCAGCCGCTGGGCACAGGGCGGGGTGGTCCACTTCGGCACCGCCTGCAACGGAACAAACACGTCGCCGCACATGGTGTTCGGAGGCTATCCAACCCGGGGCAACGCGCTTCAGATCAAGATGGCTGGTGGTCCGACCAACGCCAAGGCGCTGCTGTTCCTCGGCCTCAGCCGCCAGCAGTGGGGGAGCAATGCTCTGCCCCTGAGCCTGGCGTTCCTGGGGGCGTCCGGCTGCAACCTCCACGTCTCTGCGGATGCCGTTCTCGGTCTCGGGACCGACGGTAGCGGCACCATCAGCTTCTCGGGGTCCGTGCCCAACGACGCAGGTCTGGTGGGGGTGCACGTGATGACGCAGTTCGGTCTCGACGACAAGGGTGCCAACGCTGCCAACATCAGCGCCACGGACGCGATCGAGCTGGTGATCCAGTAGCCAGGTAGCCGGGCTGCCGGATAGCCGGGATGCGGAGGCGCTAGTTGAGGCCTCCCACGAACTGGACCACCGGAGGCTGGTTCCAGAAGGTGCCCGTGGTAGCGGTGGTGCTGGACGTGCCCATCACCTTGCTGATCGGGCCGACGGAGCCGATGGTCAGCTCCATGGCGTCCGAGGCGACCAAGCCGGCCGCGTTGGCCTTGGCATCGCCGTAGTAACTCTGGACGAAGGCTTTGAATCCGATCAGCTTGCTGTCGTTGGGCAGCGGAAAGATCGGGTTGGCGCCATAGGAAGTCGTGCTGACCTGGGTGAGCGTGAAGGGTGCGACGACATCCAGGCCGGTGTAGAGGTTGTTGCCTGGAGCGCCGATTGCCGCGAGATCATAGGGCAACGTCAGGCCATTCCAGCTCTTGTCGGAGAGGCCGAAAAAGAGCTTGGAGGCATAGGCCTGGCTGAAGCCGCCGAGTGAGATGTCGGCGGATCCGCCGGGGACCAGCTTCTGCGGGTCCGCCTTCCAGGTGGGGGAGTCGTTGCCCGCAAACTTGCCCCAGGCGCCGAACGGACGGACCGCGCCGCTGCCTCCGGTCGTGGCAGTGACGGCGTCCAGGTAGTACACCCGCCTGGTAGTGGCCTGGCCGGAACCCGTGACCCACTCCATCAAGAGGTTGCCCTTGGCGACGGTGTAGATGAACGGTGTCGACAGGGGGTACTTGATGGCAAACGGCGCTGGCGCCGGGTTCGGCACGGGCAGCGCGGGAAGGCTGTACTGCCCGCTCTGGATGATGGTCATCGTCGAAGTGACGTTGTTGCTGAACGTCGTGGACATCGTCGACGGCGACACGCTGGTGTGGCCGAGGCTCACGACGTGGCTGGTGAGAGTCACTGCCGAGAAGCTGGACGTCAGGCTGCCATCCCTCCGAAAGTTGATGCCGCTCAACACCGCAGCACTGTTGGCCACCGCCTTGCCCAGCCAAACCTGCTGGGTCCGGCTGATGTCGTAGATGAACGGCATGTAGTTGAAGCTGTCGCCCTCAGTTGTCGTGGCACTCGGTGGGACGACCTTGGAGCTCTGGGCCTGGGCGCTCGCACAGGGGAAGACCGAAGTCATCAGCGCCACGCTCGCGGCGAGGCTCGAAAGGTGGATGCGGAACATGAGGAATCTCCTGGCTGGCTGGGCTTGGGTGTTACCCTGGTCAAGGGTGACGCGGGAGCATGGCGCAGGGGGATCGTAACAGATAGGCGCCTTCCCGCGATCTGCCTCGGCAGGCGAGCTATGCGCCGTCAAGACCGTCAGGAAGGCCAAGACCATCAAGTTTCTGCAAAGACCACGGGATTCTGCGAAGACCGGCTGCCCCCCCGAGCTGCCACTGGTCGTTCGGGTCCACCTCGAATAAACAGGATGCTTGGTCCCTGCCATGTCCTATCGCCCTGACCGAGACCAGACCAGGCATCTGATCGCGGTGCTGACGCGCATCCGCGCCGGCGCCCTCGCACTGGAACGCCGGCACGGCACCGACATCGAGCGAGTCCACCCGGAGGCGCGGGTGAGCGCGCGCAATCTGCTGCACTACCTGTCGATCCGGCAGGAGGATCTCAACGAGGTGCAGCCGATGCTGGCGAAGCTGGGCCTGTCGTCGTTGGGCCGGACCGAGGCCCATGCCTTGGCGGGCGTGGAAGCGGTGCTGCGCACTCTGCATGCCCTGACCGGACGGGACATGCCGGACTGGCCCGACCCGCCGGTAGACTACGACAGTGGCTATGCCCGGTTGAGTGACGGCACCGAGCGGCTCCTGGGACCACGCCCGGGCCACCAGCAGGCACGGATCATGGTCACCATGCCGACACAGGCCGCGACAGACTACCGTTTCGTGCGTGACCTGTTGGCGGCGGGCATGAACGTGATGCGCATCAACTCCGCCCACGACGATCGTACTGCGTGGACCGCCATGGCCAGGAACCTGACACGAGCCAAGAACGAGCTCGGTCGTTCCTGCCGGATCCTGTTCGACCTCGGTGGTCCCAAGCTACGCACCGGGCGGATGGCGACCGGCGCACACCTGACCCGCTGGCGGCCGCAACGGGACGTCCGCGGGATCCCCGTGTCGCCAGCGCGTGTCCGGATCGTGCCGGCCAAAGGGGAGGAGGCGGAGGAGGCGGAGGTGGCGCACGAGACCCGGCGGGATCCCCGCCTCGACATGGTCACGCTGCCCATCGCCGGCGACATCGCGAACAAGGCAAGGGTCGGTGATGTGATCCGGTTGATCGACACCCGCGATCGCAAGCGGAAGCTGCGCGTAGTGGAAGCCGGCGATCACGGCTGCGTGGCCGAGACCGAACGCGGTGGCCGCGCGGAGAGTGGCGCCGCAGTACGCCTGTGCCGGGAGGACGAGGTCATCGCCGAGGGCAAGGTCGGCGCCCTGCCGCTGGTGGAGGAGCCGCCGGTGGTGCGCGTTGGCGACCCACTCCTGGTCACCATCGAGGATGTGCCCGGGGGCCCGGCCGTATGCGACGAGCAGGGGCGGATCCTCGAGCCTGCCCGGATACCGTGCACTCTGGCCGCGGTGTTCCGGGACGTCCGCCCCGGCGAGACCATCTGGTTCGACGACGGCAAGCTGGGTGGCAAGA
>QJVU01000306.1 GCA_003235605.1 Planctomycetota bacterium
GCGACCGGGTGGGCAAGGGAGTCCGGCTCAAGGCCAGCTTCGGCAGGCGCATGGGGCCCAGCTCCCGTCGCGGTCTCGCCGATGCCCCGCCACCGGGCCCCGGTGCAGCCGAGGCCAGCACCCGGGGGCGGGCATCCACAGATCCCTCAGCCGACCAGGGCCCCGACAAGGCGGGTCCACAGGCCAGTGACAAGTCCGGTGAATAGGGCTCTCATCTCCGGTAGAGCCGCCGACCCCCCGCAGTCCCCGATCCCCCTATCCTCCAATGCTTGAGAGACCCAAGCTGCAACTGTTCATCGTCCTGCTGGTCGTCCTGGGCGCGGGACTGTCCTACTGGCTCTGGGGGATCCACAGGGGCACCGACCTGAAAGGCGGCACGCAGCTGATTTACGAGGTCGACACCCGGGAGGGAGCGGAGGAGAAGCCCGAGGCCGAGCGCAACGAGATGATGCAGCAGGTGGTCCAGGTGATCCAGGCCCGCCTGGACCCGGACGGCGTCAAGGACATCGTGGTGGCCCGCCGCGGGGAGCTCGGGCTGCTGATCGAACTGCCCGGGATGAGCAAGGAGGAGGCTGAGGCCGTCGAGGCCAAGATCACCCGACTGGGCACGCTGGAGGAGTTGATCGTCGCCTACCCACAGTATGACCGGGGCGACGTGCTCTTCGACCTGCCCCAGGAAAAGGCCCGGCTCGAAGCGTGGCTCAAGCAGGACGACAACAAGCGGCGCTGCATCGAGGATCCCCATCACATTCGTCTCTACAACAGGAAGGCTGGCGTCGCCGAGAAGTCGGACGGTCCGATCTCCAAGCACATCAAGTGGTACCCCCACAAGGTGCAGCCAGACCTCAGGGTCCCCAACAGGTTCGAGACCCCCTATTCCACACAGGCGGGGCGCTTCGACAAGTCGAGGCTCAGCCAACACGTGGTGCCAGTGTTCACACCGGAGCAACTGCAGAAGGGACCCAAGGACGCCAAGGACTGGCTCCTCGAGTACGTGCCCGTGAACATGCACGAGGAGCGTTTCACGGGAGAGGACCTGTTGGGCTCCTATACGCGAGCAGGCACCGACCGGGACGGCAGACCGGCGGTGTTCTACGCCATCAAGCCCTCCGAGCAGGGTCGCTACTACGACTGTTCCAAGCGCAATATCGGCTTCGAGAGTGCCATCATCCTCGACGGCTTTGTCGAGTCTGCCCCGTTCTTCCGGTCGGCCATCTCAGACCACGGCCAGATATCGGTACGCACCAACCCGGAGGCCACGGACCTGGCAGAAGTCCTGAAGCGCGGGTCGCTGAAGGTACGCCTCGAGGAGCAATCCAAGATCCAGATCGGGGCCACCCTTGGTGAGCGGTCCGTGCGCCTCGGCGGGATCTCCATCGCCCTCGGAGCCTTCTTGGTGCTGGCGTTCATTCTCTACTACTACCGGATCTCCGGCCTGGTGGCCTGCCTGGCCATCCTGATGAACATCTGCCTGGTGTTCGGCGTGTTGGCCTTTGCACGCGCTACGTTGACGCTCCCGGGCCTGGCTGGCCTGGTGCTGACGATCGGCATGGCGGTGGACGCCAACATCCTGATCTACGAGCGGATCCGGGAGGAGATACGTCGGGGCAAGGCGCTGCTGCAGGCTGTGCGCCACGGCTTCGAGCGAGCCATGGTGACGATCCTGGACGCCAACGTGACGACGTTTCTCGCTGGCTTGGTGCTGTACAACGTCGGGGTCGGGCCGATCCGTGGATTCGCCGTGACGTTGATGATCGGCATCGTCACCTCGGTGTTCACCGCGTTCTTCGTCACCCGCTTGATCTTCCACTACCTGCTGGTGAAGAACAGGATCAAGCAGCTCAACATGGTGGCCTGGTTCAGTGATCTGAACTTCAACTTCCTGAAGTACAGGAGGTTGGCGTTTACGACAAGCCTGGCCGTGATCATCGCCGGCTTGGCGGTCTTTGCCTACGTCCCGAACAACGACAAGTACGGGATGGACTTCACTGGCGGCGCCACGATGCAGATCGTGACCAAGGAGGCCTGGACGCCGGGAGAGATCCGCGAAAAGCTCGCCAAGAACGTGGTCTTCAATGAGCGCTTCCCGCAGCCCATCATAAACACCGCGGGGGAGCTCGTTCGGGGCAACCGCTCCAAGGAGTTCGTCGTCAAGCTCAAGGTCACGGAGGAGGACGCCACACGGATTCAGGCAGAACGGGAAGCGGCCCGGCAGAAGGGGGAGAGCTACAGGCCTGACTACCAGGACCAGCTCTCCACAGCCCTCAGCGAAGTACTGGTCTCCAAACCGTTCACCGACGTGAAGCTCATGGGCGGGGAAACGGAACGGACGTGGTTTGCCGCGATCACCGTGCACTATGCGACGCCGGTTGCCCGGGCCGATCTCAGCAAGCTGATGGAGCGCAAGCTCGGCAAGATCGACGAGGACCAACTGAAGCCACTAGATCCCGCCGAGGACGGCAAGCATCGCGCCTTCAATCTCGAGTTCGAGATCTCGAAGTCGGACGTGGCCGATGAGGCCGCACTCGAGAAGTTCACCCTCGACATGCTGACACCGCCTAGCAATGCGGAAAAACAGAAGAGGCCGACCGGGAACGCAGGGGAACCGTTGGCCACGCTCTCGAATCCCATCCCTGATGTCTCCGAGATCGGCGGGCGCATGGTGGGAGAGCTCCGCAATGCGGCGATTGGCGCATTGATCCTGTCGCTGTTCCTGATCGTCATGTTCATCAGGATCCGCTTCCACGAATACAAGTACGGCCTGGGCGCTGTGGTCGCCCTGCTACACGACGTACTGGTCGCACTCGGAATCGTTGTGTTCTTCAACTGGGTGGGGTTGGTGAGCTGCGAACTGGACCTGGCGATGATCGCGGCATTCCTGACCATCATCGGCTACTCGATCAACGACACCATTGTGATCTTCGACCGCGTGCGGGAGAACCTCAGGGACCAGGAACGCCTTGGCGACAGCAAGCTGTCCTTCGCGGACACGATCAACGTCTCGATCAACCAGACACTGTCCCGCACCATCCTCACGTCCTGCACGACCTTGTTCGTGGTCGTGGCCCAGTTCGTGGTGAACAAGGGCTCGGGCAGTGCCTTGGAGGGCCTGGCGTTCGCCCTGATGATCGGGATCCTGACGGGCACCTACTCGACAATTTTCATCGCGTCGCCGGTGGTCATGTGGCTGCGGAACCGGGAGAAGCCCGGCAGCAGCCTGCTGACCGAGGAACCGACGGGCATTGCCCGAAAGGACAAGTCCGTGCCCGCCGCGGTGAGCTAGCGCAAGACATGTCCGCCGTGGAGGCCCACTCCGCCCCAGCCTTCCCCCGAGCCCTGGCGGGGTTTCAACTGCGCGGGACGCCAGTGTTGCGCACGGACGTCCTGGTGGTGGGCGGAGGCATCGCCGGGACGGCCGCAGCGCTCGCAGCCTGTGAGGCCGGAGCCTCCGTGCTGCTGCTGTCCAAGACCCAGCTGCAGGACACCAATACCGGACAGGCCCAGGGTGGACTGGCGGCGGTGACCGCCCCCGAGGACAGCTTCGACCTGCACCTCCAGGACACCCTGCGGGTCGGCTCGGGCCTGGCAGATGCGCGGGTCGCGGAGGCGGTCATTGCACGAGCTCCCGACGTCCTACGATGGCTGACGGACCTCGGTGCGCGGTTCGACCGCGATGAGCACGGCAACCTGGTCCTCTCTCGGGAGGGGGGGCATTCGGTGGAACGCGTGGTGCACGCCAATGGGGACGCCACCGGAGCAGAGATGCAGCGCGTGCTCAGCGCCAGCGTGCACGCGAATGCCGGCATCGATTTGAAGGTTGGCGGTTTTGTGCGTGACATCCTGGTCAGCGACGGGCGCTGCGTCGGGGCGATCTGTGAGGTGGAAGAGATGGTGGTGGCCGTGGAGGCCGGAGCGGTCATTCTCGCCACCGGCGGTGCAGGGCAGGCGTACCGTGAAACCACCAATCCCGTTGGTGCCTGCGGGGATGGCGTGGCGCTGGCCTTCCGCGCCGGCGCCCAGCTCACGGATATGGAGTTCATCCAGTTTCATCCGACGACCCTGTACATCGCCGGTGCATCGAGGTTCCTGATCTCGGAGATCGTCCGCGGCGCGGGCGCGACTCTCCGGGACCGCGATGGAGTCGCCTTCATGAAGGAGCTTCACAGTGCCGCTGAGCTGGCGCCCCGGGACGTGGTCAGTCGGGCCATCCTGGATCGCATGGTGAAGACCGGTGACACGCACGTCTACCTGGACAGGAGATGTTCCCGTCCATCTCGCGCATCTGCCGGGCGTTTGACATTGATATCAAGAGCGACCCTGTGCCCGTGCGCCCCGGCGCACACTACTTCCTGGGTGGCGTCGTAACCGACGGCGAGGGTCGTTCCTCCCTGCCGGGGTTGTTGGTGGCCGGGGAGGCAGCGTGTACCGGGCTCCATGGCGCCAACCGTCTGGCGTCCAACTCGCTGCTGGAGGGGGGCGTGATGGGTCGGGCGGCTGGTGCGGCCGCTGCCCGGGAGGCGCTGGCTTCGGAACAGGTGCCCTTGCCCCGCGCCATCCCGGGACCCAGCGAGGTCGCAAACCGCCCACGCATCCATCTGGATGACCTGCTCTACTCCATGAAAAGCCTGATGTGGCGCCACGTCGGGTTGAAACGCAACGCTGAGGACCTGGGCGAGGCTCTCCACCGCCTGGGGTTCTGGAGCGACTACCTGATGCGCTCCCGACCCTCAAACCGGCGTGGCTTCGAACTGGCCAACATGCTCACCGTCTCGGCCTTGGTCGCCCGGGCCGCCCTGGCCCGGCAAGAGTCCCGGGGCACCCACTATCGCACCGACCATCCGGACCGCGACGACGCCCGCTGGTGCAGGCATCTGTTCCTGGAAATGGAAACCGACGGCAGTATTGGACTAAGGGAAGGTCAGGTGCTGGCGCCTTCGGACTCGGCACCCGTCTAGTCGATACACCCAAGGGCCACGAATGGCAGCACCCCTCCGGCACGACCGGCATCGCAATCAGAGCCGCAACCAAAACCACAAACAGAATACGCAAACCCGGGAACGAGCGTTTCTGTTTGGGCTGGTTCCGCACGGGGACAACCGCCCGGTGGACATCGCGCTCAGGGAGCTGGCGGCCCTCGTCGACACCCTGGGATTCTGCGTGGTGGGAGGTCTGGTGCAGCATCGCCGCAGCCCTGATCCGAACTACCACGTAGGCCGGGGCAAGCTGCGCGAAATCGAGGAGCGGGCCGAGGCAGCCCAGGCAACCGTCGTGGTCTGCGACCAGCCGTTGACTCCATCTCAGGAACGCAACATAGAGGAGTGCCTGGGAATCCCGACGATAGATCGCAGTGAGGTGATCCTAAGGATCTTCGACACTCACGCTCGCACGCCCCAGGCAAAAACGCAGGTGGAGCTCGCACGCCTTCAATATCAGCTACCGCGACTCAAACGACTCTGGACCCACCTGGAGCGGCAGCGGGGTGGCATTGGCTTGCGTGGAGGAATGGGCGAAAAGCAGATTGATATCGACCGTAGCGAGCTGCGCACCCGAATCGCCCGAGCCAAGAGAAAGCTCCGCAGCACCGAGAACCAGCGTGCCCTTGTCACGGCAGAGCGGCGCGACCAATTCACCATCGCGTTGGTGGGCTACACCAACGCTGGCAAGTCCACGCTGATGAACCAGCTGACCGCAGCTGGGGTGCTTGTCGAGGATCGGCTCTTTTCGACATTGGACACTCGTACCAAGCCATGGCGACTGCCTGGCGGCCGCACAGTGCTTCTCTCCGATACCGTCGGCTTCATTCACGACCTCCCCCACCAGCTGGTCGCCAGCTTTCACGCCACGCTCGAAGAGGCCCTGCACGCCGATCTGTTGTTGGTCGTGGTCGACAGCTCCGATCCAGACGCCATGGATCAACTGCACACCGTGGAGGAGGTTTTGGAGCAGCTTGGGGCGGCCCATGTGCCCCGCCTCCACGTCCTGAACAAGACAGACCTGCTGAACGGCAGGCACGTCGCTGAACCCACAGGGCTTGCGCCCCTGTTCAGGCATGCCCCCCGGGCGGTCGCCATCTCTGCCAGCACCGGAAAAGGGATTTCGGAGCTGACGGCGGCCGTACGGCAGCACCTCGAGAGCTGTGAGCTGACCGTGGAGATCCTGGTCCCCCATGACAAGGGCGCCCTTCGCTCCGAGGTACGCCACATGGCCTCCGTGCTGGACGAGCGCCATGTCGAAGAGGGGTCGATCGTCCAGCTGGTGGTCAGTCAGAGAGTACTCGGACGACTGCTAGCCAAGGGCGCTCAAAGGCTTACGGACAACCAACCCTCGTAGCCGGTGACCTGGAACAACGCTTGACAGCGTGCCATTCTCAGACTAGTCTATTTTCTAAACTAGTCTATAGCATTTGGCCTCATCCCCCAGGAGACTCTCCCATGAAGCACCTCGCGCTTTTCTTCGGGTTCCTCGGCGGCATCTTGCTGCTCTTCCTCGTCCCCAGGCTGGTCAGTCACGAGCTCGCCAGCGATTCCGCCGATGCCGGCGGTCTCAACCAGCAGCGGCTCAGGCACATGGAGGCGGCCATCCGGGATCAGGGCGCCGCATGCGAGGCCCTGGCTGGCACCCTCGAGAGTTTGGCCCTGCGCATCGAAAGCCTGGAGAGCCGCCTGGACCGACAGCCGATTGCCGCGTCGCCCCACACGCAAGCTCTGCCGTCATCGTCCGGCGACGGAACTACCAACGCCGAACCTCCCCGAGGCGAGAGGATCTCGCCTGCGGACTTCCGAGCGCTGTTGCCCAAGGTCTTGCGCAGCACTCTGGACGGAACCGCCACGGAAGCGGAACAGCAACGGTTCTGGCAGGCCACCCGCACGACTCGACTGGTGGATGACACGATCGAGCACCTGGAAACCCAGGTTGAGGCGCATCCTCACGACACCCAGGCTCGCATGGAGCTGGCTGATGCCTATGTCGCCAAGCTGTTGACCGTTCCCGCTGGTCCCGAACGAGGCATTTGGGGAATGAGGGCGGAGAAGCAGTGGGAGGACGTGGTGAAGCAGGATCCAGACCACTGGGACGCTCAGTACACGCTGGCCTTCAACTACAGCATGTATCCGGCCTTCTTGAACAAGACCGATGAGGCGATCGAGGGTTTCGAGCGCGCCTTGAGGATTCAGGAGCGGGTACCGGCCAAGCCACAGCACGCCAAGACCTACGTACAACTGGCGCGCATGTACGGTAGGAAGGGCGATACCAAGAAGGCCAGGGAGATCCTGGAACTCGGCCAGATACACCATCCGGAGGACAAGGAGATCACCGCGGCACTGCAAGCCATGAGGAGCAAATAGTGCGTGTCCGACACTGACCAATTCCCCATCCTGGCCTGGAACAGAACCATGGAAACCGCCCACGCCCAGCAGCACCTCGCCTTCGTAAGGGACATCGTCCAGAAGACCAGCCAGCGCATCGATGCCCACGCTTTCCACTGCGTGCACTGGGGTCTGATCGTGCTGATCTGGTATCCGATCGCCAACTGGATCTGGCACCAGTGGCTCATCGCCGACGCGGCCGGCAACTCCGCAGAAAGGGGCACCTGGCTGACCCTCTACATTGGCCTTGGCGTTGGTG
>QJVU01000560.1 GCA_003235605.1 Planctomycetota bacterium
TAGTAGGGTGCCCTACTCCTTGATAAGCACTAGACAAAGGCAGGAGGCCGCTGTGGTGCGGCCTCCTGCCCGTTAACAACCTGGCGTGCGGACGTTGCCCCTGTGACCGGCTGGACTATCCTGTCCCGCCATGAGGGCGCTTCTGGTGCTGTTCCTGACCGTGTCGCTCTTCGGAACCGTTCTCTGGCTCTGGAGCGGATGCAGTGCCGGCAAGACCCCGCCGCCGGAGCTCTATCGCGACTTCGGTGTCATCCGTCACGGCCTGGCCAAGGACCACGTTTTCGAGGTGCCGATGCCAGAGACCGTTGACGACGAGGAGGTCATCCCGGTGACCTTCTGGGGCGACTGCGCGTGTGCCAGCGCCACGATCCTGATCCAGGGCAGTGCCGGACACCGCCGCCTGGTGTCCAGCCTGGCGCGTCCCGATGCCCGGGTCCGTCCCGGCGAGAAGGTGCTGCTGTCCCTGACCCTGGATACCAGCACCCTGGAACCGGTCTCGGTCACCCGCAAGCTGTCCCACGGCTGGGTGACCTTCGAGTCGCTCCGCAGCACGAACCCGCGGCGCTACCGCGTGCTGGTGACGTTCCACTGGGGCATCCATGCTCCCGTCAAGCTCACACCGGTAGCCAAGGTGGACTTTGATCAGCTTGCCTATGCGGAGCACTTCAGCCAGCGCATCGAGCTCCGGGGCGATCAGCCCGGTCACGAGCTGCGCCTTGGTGACATTCACATCGATGACCCACGGGTCACTGCCCGGTTGATCAGCGGTGAGGCCCCCGGTCCCTACCTCCTGGAGGTCACCTTCCGTCCCGACCGCAAGCAGCTCCCGGGACCATTCCGCACCCTCGTGACCATCCAGACCAACATCCCCAACGACCCCGGGCACGACGACTTCTACAAGATCCCGATCGCGGTTGTCGGCACGGTCACCGAGGACATCCTGGTAATACCGCCCCGGCGCCGGGGCGCCGACCTGAGCTTTGGCAAGTTCGATTTCCGCCAGCGCAAGGAGCTGTTCGTCACCGTCGTCGACCACGACCGGTCGCGGCCCACCGGGTTCGTCCTGGACGGCATCCGCAGCAACAACGGCGTCGACCTCTCCAAGCACTTCCAGGTGCGGTTCGAACCGGACAATCTGGATGACCGCCGCACCCGCATCTGGGTGACCTATCTGGGCACGTTCGAGGGTACATGGCTCCTGGGGGAGTTATCCCTGGCGAAGAACGACGGGGGGCCCAGCCTGTTCCGGCTGACCTTCCGCGGACTCAACTCCAAGCCATGAAGCGCTCACGACTTCCCGCCATCCTGGTGGTCCTGGTGTCGTTCGCCATCGCGTCCTGCGAGGCGGACCCGCCGGACACCGCTGTCGAAGGGGTTGCCACCCGAGGCGCGCAGGACCCGGGGCAGCAGGCGTTTCGGAAGCCCAACGTGGTCGGAGCCCCGGAGCTGACGATGCGGGTCTCGGGCTACATGATGGGCCGCCTCACGCCCTGCGGCTGCGCCAGCGGGCAGATGGGTGGACTGCCCCGCCGAGTGTTCAACCTGAAGGCCGACCGCAACCACGAGCTGTTGATCGAGGGCGGCCGCATCATCGACGGCAGCCACGGCGTCACCGCCCTCGACCTGGAGAAGATGAGCACGGCGCTTCAGGTCCTGAGCGAGAGCGAGACCAGGTATGACGTCCTCGGCCTCTGCCCCAAGGACCTGGAGCTGCCCATAGAGGACCTGGCCACCTATCTCGGCGGCTATGACGTGCCGGTGGTGTGCTCGGACCTGAAGCTCAAGGAGGAGTTCAAGGACAAGGTGCAGTGGCCCGCCAAAGCGTTCACCGAGCGCAAGGCCACGGCGGTGACGGCACGCATTGCGTCGCTGACGCTGGCACTGCCGGAGGGCAACTCCAGGAGGTACTTCACCCTGCTCCCGCCACGGGATGCCTGGGAAGCCGCGATGGCCGGCGTCGATCCTGGGCACTACCGTCTGCTGTTGGTCCATGGTAATCGCCGTCAGGCAGCGCAGATGACCGCCCTTTCCCCGCGGCCCGACCTGGTGATCTGCATCGGCAACGACTTCTCCGAGCCGCCAGCTGGCGAGGACTACCAGAATGGCGTGCCGGTGGTGTTTCCGGGCATCCGCGGCCGGATGCTCCTGGACCTGACCCTTGCCCGCGGCAAGGACGGTCCGGCGCTGACCCGTTACCGGGTGATCTATTTGCGGGGCAGCAGGACGGTGAAGGGCGCGATGGAAGACAAGACCGCCAACCAGGTCATTCTCGCCCACCGCGATACGGTGAAGGAGCTGGGGCTCCGGGAGGGCCTGGCCGGCCGACTGCCCACGAAGAACGGTGCCGAATACGTCGGGTCAGGTGCCTGCAAGAAGTGTCACCAGGAGGACTTCGAGATCTGGGAGGGCACGCTGCATGCTGAAGCCTGGAAGACGCTCGAGAAGGCACAGGTCGAGAAGTACAAGTGGCCGGTCACCTACTATCCGGACTGCATCTACTGCCACACTGTTGGCTACTACGAGAAGACGGGGTTCGTGAACCCGCAGAAGACGCCTGACCTCAGGGGCGTCGGCTGCGAGGCCTGTCACGGCGCCGGCAGCCGTCACGTCAAGGACCCGGAGAAGGTCAAGCTCGGCAAGGTGGGCGCTGCCAGATGCACCAAGTGCCACGACTTCGAGCAGTCTCCGGACTTCGACTACAATGACCGCTGGCAGCTCATCGAGCATGGCAGGAAGGCCAACCGGCCCAAGTAGCCACGCAGCGGGTGGTCTCTCAGCGCCCTTCTAGGGCACGGTCACGCGGGCCACCTTGCGCTTGCCGGCCTGCAGCAGCCAGCTACCCGAGGAGAGCGGCAACTTCGGGTCGGATACTTTCTGGCCATCCAGCCTCACCCCACCTCCCTGGATCAACCGTCGGGCCTCGCTGCTGGAATTGCACAGGCCTGCCCGGGCCATGGCATTGGGCAGGAGGATGGCACCATCGGTGAGGGCTTCCCTGGGAATCGCCACCTGCGGGATGTCATCAGGCAGCCCGCCCTGTTTGAAGATCCGATCGAACTCCCGGCTGGCTCGCTCGGCGCCTTCGGCCCCGTGGTAGTCGCGCACCAGCGATCTCGCCAGAACCGCCTTTGCGTCCCTCGGGTGTCCCGCCAGTAGCTTCTTCACCTCGGCTTCGCCGATGTCCGTGAGCAAGGTGAAGTACTTCTGCATGAGGTGGTCCGGGATGCTCATGGCCTTGCCGAACATCTCCTGCGGCGGCTCGGCAACCCCGATGTAGTTGCCCAGCGACTTTGACATCTTCTGCGCACCGTCCAGCCCCTCGATGAGTGGAGTCGTCAGGCAGATCTGAGGCTGTTGACCTTCCTGGCGTTGGAGCTCCCGGCCCACCATGAGGTTGAACAACTGGTCGGTGCCGCCGAGTTCGACATCGGAGACCAGCTCGACCGAGTCCCAGCCCTGCATGAGGGGATAGAGCATCTCGTGCACAGAGATGGGGTCCCCCCCCTTGTACCGGTCCATGAACGAGTCCCGCTCCAGGATCCGCGCCACCGTGTAGTGCGATGCCAGCTTCACGCAATCCATGAAGTGCATCTTTTCGAACCACTCGCCATTCTCACGCTCCTCGGCGCTGTCCATGTCCAAGACCCGTCCGACCTGGGCCTTGTACGTCTGCATGTTGGCTTCCACCTGCTCGCGGCTGAGCTGAGGCCGGGTCTTGTTCTTGCCCGACGGGTCTCCGAGCATCGCCGTTGCGGTTCCCCAGAGCACGATGATCTGGTGCCCAAGCAGCTGGAAGTCCCGCAGCTTGCGCAGTACCACCGTGTGGCCCACGTGAATGTCCGGCGAGGACGGGTCGATGCCAAGCTTGACCCTGAGCGGCTTTCCGGAATCCCTGGACTGCCGCAAGCGCTGGATCAGCTCGTCCTCGGCGATCAGGTCGACGGCGCCCCGTTTGATTACGCGGAGCTGTTCCTCAACCGGCGGAAAGCTCACCGTCCACTCTCCTCCTGCCGGGAGGACCGGTCCCTGTTTGCGTTGTGGTGCTCCCACCAGCGCAGCCAGAGCTGCCGGTCCGTCACGCCGAGCTCCTGCCCGGTCAGGACCTGCAGGCCAACCATCGCCACCCTCGCCTGGTCGTGGGTGCCGACCCGCAGCTTCCGCACCAACAGAGCCATCGCCTGCTCGGTGTCTTCCGGGGGCATGAAGTGAGCGGCCAGAACGACATGGCGGAAGTACTTGCGGCTGCCGCGGCGAAGCGCCTCGCCGAGAGTCCTGAGCGGAGCGCGGCGGATGGGGTCATGGTTCGGGGGGTAGGCCGTGGACGCCAGGGTACCTGCGGTCGTGCGTCGGATCGGTGTCAACCGGCCGTCGATCCGCACCTTGCAGGGGAGCAGTTCTGCCACGAGGCGCGACTCGCGGATCGCCACCTCGCCCGTGCTGGGCGGCACCTCGAACTCCACCGTCAGCGGAGTATCCCCCTTCAGGGTGTGCAGGTGCTCTACCGACAGCACCTTGCTGGTTTGATAGCCCCGTCGCTCTCCAAGCACACCATGCTCAGTGACCTTGAAAGTGCAGAGGAAGCTGCAGGGCAGCTGGCTCTGTGTGCCCCCCAGCTCGATCTCGGGTCCGTCGGGCTTGACGGCCAGAACCAGGCGGAACCGTTGCGGCTCGCTCAGCGGTTGCACCGGTTCCACCAGCAGGATCCGGCCTTGGTCTGCCAGCGTCCGCTCGAACTCCACACCGCTCGCCAACACCTCGAACTGGGCCAACAGCTCCCGGATGTGTCCCGGCACGTCGCTCCGTTGGTGCTGTGCCAACAGATGTCTCAAGGTCGTGGGATCTCGATCCCGGTAGGCTGCCTTGAGCTGCGCGAACACGCTCTGGTAGTAGGCATCCAGGTTGCGCCCCGGACCCGACTCTCCGGCAACCCCGGCCAGCGGGATTACGACCGGCTGACGGCCAGCCTCCTCACCACCACCGAAGACCGTGCAACCCGCGATGCCAAAACCAAGAACAAGCAGGGACGGCGCGCGCCCGTTCATGAGCCGAATCCGGTCTAGGAGACGCTGCCCTCGTCCTTGGGCTCGGCCTCCGCTGCGGCGACCTCCTTCAGTTCCTGCTCAGGCTTGTCGGCGGCAGTCCCCTTCTGCTGGCTGGCGGCCTGCGCATCGTCCGCCTCTGCGTTGCCAGCCTTCGTGTCAGCAGCTTTCGTGTCGGCAGCTTTCGTGTCGGCAGCCTGCTCGCCAGCGCTACTGTCCCGGTCGCTGATGCGGGCACCGATGTCCTTCAGCTGGCTGGCCAGGGCGCTCAGGTGCTCGGGCCTTGCAGGGACGGGCTGCTCCGCCTCCTCGGCATCGGTCTCGAAGGCAGCCTGGATCAGGGTCAATCCGATCTTGCGCTCCTCAGGATCGATCTTGATCACCCGGACCTCTACGCGCTGTCCGACCTTGACCACGTCCTCGGGGTTCTCCACCTTGTGGTCCGCCAGCTCGGAGATGTGCAGCAGGCCCTCGAGGCCTTCCTCGAGCTCCACGAACACCCCGAAGTTGGTGATCTTGGTGACCGTGCCCGGAACGCTGTCGCCGATGTGGTAGCGCGCCGGGATGTCGCCGGCCCACGGATCCTGGCTCAGCTGCTTGAGCCCGAGGGCGATGCGCTTCTTGTCCTGGTCTACAGACAACACCACGCATTCGATCTCCTCGCCCTTCTTGACCACCTCCGAGGGATGCGTCACCTTCCGGGTCCAGGACATGTCTGACAGGTGCAGCAGGCCGTCGATACCCTCCTGGAGCTCGATGAAAGCGCCGTAGTTGGTGAGGTTGCGCACCTTGCCGCGGATCACCGTGCCGGGCGGGTAGTTCTCGCCGACCATCGTCCACGGGTTCACCTCGGTCTGCTTCATGCCGAGGCTGATCTCCTGTTTCTCCTGGTTCACGTCCAGGACCACTACCTCCACCTGGTCACCGATCGCCACCACCTCGCTTGGGTGGTTGACACGCTTGGTCCATGACATCTCCGAGATGTGTACCAAGCCCTCGACACCGTCCTCCAGCTTCACAAAAGCGCCATAGGACATGAGGTTCACGATCTCGCCGGTGACGCGGGCACCCTTCGGGTACTTGCTGTCGATGTTCTCCCAAGGCGAAGCCTCCTTCTGCTTCATGCCCAGGGCGATGCGCTCCCGCTCCCAGTCGATCTTGAGGATCTTCACCTCGACCTCGTCGTCTATCTTCACGAGCTCCGACGGATGGTTGATGCGCCCCCACGTCATGTCGGTGATGTGCAGCAGGCCATCGATGCCGCCGAGGTCCACGAACACGCCGAAATCGGCGATGTTCTTGACCACGCCCTTGCGGATCTGGCCCTCTTGGATCTCCTCGAGCAGTTGCTTCTTCTGGAGCTCGCGATCCTCCTCGATCAGCTTGCGACGGGAGATCACGATGTTCATCCGTTCCTCGTCGATCTTGATGATGCGGGCTTCGATTTCCTTGTCGATCCACTCGCTGATGTCGCCGGTGCGGCGGATGTTGACCTGTGAGGCAGGCAGGAACACCGGCACTCCGATGTCCACGAGCAGGCCGCCCTTGATCTTCCGCTGCGCGATTCCCTTGACGACGTCACCCTCCTTGTGGGTCTGGATCACCTTCTCCCACCCACGTTGCCGATCGGCCTTCCGCTTGCTGAGGGAGATGTGACCCTCGGCATCGAAGATCTCCTCCACCAAGGTCTCCACCTCAGTACCAGGAACAACGCTCTGGTGGTCATCGAACTCGTCGAGCGGGATGCGCCCCTCGGCCTTGTAGCCCACGTCGATGATGACCGTGCCGTCCTCCTGCACGCGGAGCACCTTGCCCTTGACAATGGTGTTGGGCACCAGCTTGCCAACGGTGCTGGTCATGGCGCCCTCGAGCTGCTCCAGGGTGGTTCCGCCCATCGCTTCGCCGACGAGCCGGTCCAGCTCTGCTTCGTCTATTGTGAACTTCTTGGTGAGATGTTTGCCTTGCATCAAGTGGGGTTGGGGGTGGGGTTCTCGAACAGAAAGGTACGGGGACAAGAGAACGACTGGAGGAACGGTGAGAGGTCCCGCAGAGGAGACCTATCGGACAGGAACGACACGGTCCCGAAGCCGAAGGTGCGCCGGCTACTCGGCAGCATCCGCCGCCTGGGCAAGGGGCGCTCCGGATAGCTCGGACACCCGTTGCCGCAGGATCTCGAGACCACCCTCAGCCAGCACCTCGGCCGCAGCCATGGGGGCGCCGTAGTGGACGGCACACCTCAGGGGTCTGGGGAAGATACTGCCCGGGGGGAAGGCGTGGAAGCTACTGCGGATCCCCACGGGCACAACCACCGCGGCGGACTTCTTCAACAAAAGTAGGGCTCCGCGCTGGAAAGGCGCCAGGTGGCCGGTACGGCTGCGGGACCCCTCGGGGAACAGCGCCACCACCTCGCCCAGGCCCAGCACGGCCAGGGCCTGGCGCATGCCCAGTTGAGTGGTGCCGGCCTCCCCCACGAAGAAGGCGCCCACTGCCCGCATCCAAGCACCGAGCAGCGGCACCCTGGCCAGGCCCCCGCGGGCCAGGAACCGGATGCGCCGTGGGCAGGTGATGCCCAACAGCACCGCATCCAGGTAGCTCTGGTGGTTGGCGGCAAGCACTACCGGCCCCTGGGTGGGAACCTGCTCGACCCCCCGCCGGCGCAGGCGGAACCACAGCTTGCACAGTATCCACATCACCGCGCGGCTGATCCTGTAGGTGATCCGGACCCAAATGCTGGCGCGGGTGGTCGCCACCGCCGCTGGGGGCCTGGCCATCTCACTCATCGGCTTCGGCCATCACGATCTGCCGCAGCTGCTCCACCACCGCCTCGACGGGCTGCCCGGTCGTGTCCACGTAGGTGGCATCCCTGATGCGTGCGAGCGGCGCGTCCTCGCGGGTGCTGTCCAACCGGTCGCGCATCGCCATCTCCTCCAGCACCTGCTCCTGGGTGACGTCCCTCCCACTGGCGCGAAAATCGTGGTGTCGACGACGGGCGCGCTCCGCCGGGTCCGCGTCGAGGAAGAACTTCCACCGCGCGTGCGGGAACACCACGCTGGCCATGTCGCGACCCTCCGCCACGATCGGCCCGGTGGTCGCGAACTGGCGCTGGTGCTGGCGCAGCGCACGTCGCACAACCGGACGCGCGGAGAACACGGACACCTTGGACTCCACCTCCACCGAGCGCAGGTGCGCCGTGACATCCTCTCCGTTCAGGAGCACCCTACCGTCCCGAGTCGGGCACAGATGGAGCTGTTCGAGCTCGTGTTCGAGTTCTTCGTCGCTGGCGGTCTCCGCCACCTGCCGACGGAGCAGGTGCCAGGTCACGGCCCGATACATGGCACCAGTGTCGAGATAGGCATAGCCCAGCTCGTTGGCAAGGGTGCGCGCCACGGTGCTCTTCCCGGAGCCCGACGGTCCGTCGATCGCAACCACCTGCTCCTGCTCTTGCTCTTGCTCCTGCACCAACTCCTGCTCCTGGCCCTGATCCTCAGCCTGACTCACGCGAAGTCCCGGGACGGAAAGTCCGGAACCTCCCTGCCCACCACGTCGCGATAGAACAGCTTCCGATCACGATGTTCCAGGAACACCCAGGTCTCGTCGAACGCCGGCAGGATCACGTATTCCCCCAAATCCTCGAAGTTGCCACGGGCCGGATGGTGGATGTGACCGAACACCAAGATCTTGGCGCCGTTGGCAAACGCCTCCCGCACGGCGACGGCGACCGGATCGAATCGCTGCTGGTCACCCCTGGCCACGGTCTGTCTGCTCTTCCTGCGGATCGCCCGGGCGAGCCTCAACTGTGCCCATAGCGGCAGCTTCCCAGCGAAGAACCGGAATCCCCAGCTCCGCAGGAACCGCTTCGAGCGTTGGTAGGGCAGATCGTTGAGGCAAAGCTCGTCGCCGTGCAACAGGATGCATGGAACGCCGTCCAGGTGAAGCTCCAAGCCGCCTGCCACCACCCGGCTTCCGGCCATGCGGCCGACGGCGTCATCCAGCATGAAGTCCCGATTGCCGTGGAGCAGGGTGACGGAGACACCGGCCTCGGCAGTTTGCCGAAGCAGTTCGCAAACCTGTTTCCAGACACCGACTCGGGCCTGTTTTGGGCCAACGAACGCCTCGAACATGTCGCCGAGAACCACCAGCCGGGTCTCAGGCGCCGCAGTGCTTGCATCCTCCAGGACGGTCCGGAACTGCTCCAGCACCCTGCCGCCCGTGGCGGGGATGTGCAGGTCGGAGATCAACAGGGTACGCCAGCGGTCATCGTCGTCCGCGGTTTCAATCCGGGTGCCGGCGACCTCTTGCATCAACGCTCAGCCTCTACGACCAGGAACAGGCCACGAAACGGGTCGAGCCGCAGCTGGTGTTCGGTGGCCGCCGGGTAGCTCCGACCGCTCATGAGGTCTTCGACCCTGCGCCGGTCCGGGAACGTCAGCTTGACGCCGCGGATGCCGCCCCCGCCTATGTCGCGCAGCACCGCGGGAGCCTCGAGGGCGTTGACGCGGATCGCAAGCAGGGTGCGTCCATCCTGGGCCCGCAACACGATGCGCTCCAGGCAGGTCGGGACCCGCTCGCTGACCACCACGACCGGCGCCGCGACACCGGCCTCTCGCAGCACCCAGAGCACCCGCTGGCGCAGATCCAGAGCCGTGTCGAGGCGCTTCTGGTCCAGTCGCACTCGACCGTACTCGCATACCGCAAGGTTGAGGTAGATGGCGCGGCCCTTGCCGACATTCCGCTCCAGCTGCACGCGCAGCCCGCCTGCGGTCTCGGCCAGCCCACCGACCAGCTCCCGTTCGGCCGCCGCGGCACCCGTCTCCAGGCGGCCGGCGGCGGCGGGCACCCCCTGGACGACCAGCTGGTCCTCGTAGAGCAGACTCCGCTTTCGAATGCCGAACAGCGCATCCAACAATCCCTGGTCGCGGCGACACAGATGCTGGTCATACAGCCCCGTGCTATGGTCGGCGACAACGAAGCCACCCTCCTCCACGAACCTGTGGATCGCCCTGCCGTTCTCATCGGACACTGCCAGAGTGGCTGGAAGCACCAGCAGCCGTGGCGGTGACCGCTGCAGCCACGCTGCCAGTTCGGCCTCCGGGATCAGACGTGGCTGCATGCCGAGATCCTCGAGGATGCGCACCCAGCCATGGCGGGCGGCGATGCTCGTGCTGTGGCCCACTTCGTACGACGTGAGTCGCCGGATCCAGGTGTCGCCATCGCCGCGGGAGTCGAGCATCCACCAGCCACGCACCGAGGCCTGGGACTCGACGATCCACACCGGCGAGCGCAGGACCCGCGCACCGGCAAAGGCCTTCAGCGCCGGCTTCAGGGCCTTCAGCGCCGCCTGAACAGCGTGGCCATAGGGAGTGGCGTTGCACTGCTCATCGAGGATGTCGCCGGCACTCCACACGATGGTCCCGCTCATGCCATGGGCGAGCATGTCCGCGAGCCGCGCGCACACGAGGTCGTCCCCTTCGCCGGGCTTGGGAGGGAACAGCGTCGCCACCTGGCGGGCGCCGGCCGGGGCGAGGCTCATTGCCAGGTCGCGTGCGCCACCCTGATCGTAGACCTCGTAGAAGCTCAGATTCGGCAGGAGCCGAGCATAGTCGTGTCCCCCATAGGCTGCCGGGGCCGGGATCCCTGTGAGGCCGCAGGCCAGCCGCGGACTGTGCCTCGCCACCTGCTCCACCAGGCGGCTGACAATCACCGCCAGCTCCCCGTCCATGAACTCCCGGTGCTCCGCCCACGGGCGCAGGTTTCCGGCCAGGACCGGACCGCCCAGCTCCCGCGCGCGGATCTGGTCGGCGGTGAACGGTACGACCTCGTCAAAGTCCCGGAAACGGGTGTTCCAATGCCGGTTCAGCTTGTCGAGGGTCCCATGACGGCGGCGCAGAAACGTACGGAACTCGGCGAGACTGCGCTTGTCGAAGCACAGGTCCAGTGGACTGGCGTGGCGCGTCACAGAGATCTCGTCGCCAAGAGAAACAGCCAGCGGCTTGTGTGGCAGCGACTGCCTGAGGCGATCGCTCAAGATGCCCGCGAGCGTCGCGAGCGTGGCCATGCTCGAGAGACAAGCCGGTCGCACCAGGTCCTTGGGGTCGCGACTCAGCTCGTAGGCCTTGCGCACAGGGTCGAACTGCCCGGCCCGGAGCTCGAGGATCCCCTTGCCGCACACCTGGTCGTCGTAGAAGCGCAAGCCATGCATGCCGGGCACGGCCGGATCCTCGCCGGCGCTCACGCTCACGGCGGTCATCCCAAGCTCCTTGATTACCCGATAGAACCGGCGGTCGCGGGCAGGCCCACCGTGAAGCCAGAGGATCGCGTCAAAGCCATCGGCTGGTGCGACGCCGGCCTCCATCGCCGACACCGTGACCTCGGGCGCCGACGGTTCTTGCGCGGCTGGTCGATCCGGGGCGTGGCAGGCGCCCAACAGCCCCAGGGTCAGGCCCAGGCCTCCCAGGGTCCGGCCCATCACTCGATTCCGTAGTCCTTGAGCTTCTCCCAAAGTACTTTGCGGCTGATGCCGAGGACCGAGGCCGCCTTGGTGCGGTGGCCACCGACCGCCTTGAGCACCTTACTGAGGTGTTGGCGCTCCGTCTCTACCATCGCTTCGCGCAGGCTGGTGAGCTCCATCGGCGGTTCCAAGGCAGCGCGTCGGGTCTTGTCCACCGGTAGCAGGTGTTCTTTCCTCAGCACCCTGGAGGTTCCGGCCATGGCAATGGCCTGGGCCACGTGGTTCTCCAGCTCGCGGACATTGCCCGGCCAAGGATACTTGCTCATGGCCTCGAGAACATCCGTCTTCACGGTGTACCGGCGCGATTCCCCCAACTTGCGGATGAAGTGCTGCACCAGGAGCGGCACGTCGCCTTCTCGCTCCCGCAGGGGTGGCAGCTTGATGGGCACCACGTTCAGCCGGTAGTAGAGGTCCTCGCGAAACTTGCCCTCCCTCACCAGGTCCAGCAGGGACTTCTTGGTGGCAGAGACAACGCGGATGTCCACCTGCAGGGTTCGCTCACCACCCACGCGCTCGAACTGTCGCTCTTGCAGGACCCTGAGCAGCTTGACCTGGGTGGGCATCGGCATGTCGTCGATGTCGTCCAGGAACATCGTGCCCTTGTCAGCCAGCTCGAAACGGCCGCGGCGCTGCCGCGCGGCATCGGTGAAGGCCCCCTTCTCGTGACCGAACAGCTCGGTCTCCAGCAGGGTGTCCGGCAAGGCGCCGCAGGACAGGGCAACGAACGGGTGCTCGGCGCGCCGAGAGAGTGCGTGAATGGCTTGGGCAATGCACTCCTTCCCGGTGCCGCTCTCGCCCTCGATGAGGACGCTGGCATCGGTACCCGCCACGGTCCTCACCACCTTGCAGACATCCTGCATGACGCGGCTGAGGCCAATGACCCCCGGAAGCCCTTGGTTACCCTGAAGATCCTCCTTGAGCTGCCGATTCTCCTCGAGCAGCGCCCGGAACCGCGAGATGCGCTTCAGACGCTCCAACACGGCGTCGTTCAGGAACGGTTTCTGGATGTAGTCGTCGGCCCCTGAGCGGATGGCGTCCACCGCGGCTTCGACGGTCGCAAACGCCGTCATCACCAGCACCTCGGTCTCGGGTCGCGATTCCTTGGCTGCCCTGAGGACATGCATGCCGTCGGCCCCGGGCAGGCGCATGTCGGTGATGACACAGTCGAAAACCTCGCCCCTCAGAATCTGACAGGCTTCCTTTCCATCTGGGGTATGGCGGACGTCGTGGCCGGCGGCACGCAGGTCGTCGCCAAGGGTAACGGCGATCGTCTCTTCGTCCTCCACGAGCAGGATCTTCATAGGCACGTCAACGCTCTCCGGGATCTTCGCTACCGGTACCGCTGTCGCGGTCGTCCCGTTCTTCGGGCTCCGCCAGGGGACTGGCGTCGACACGCTCCGGACGGAAGACAGCCGTCTGGTTGCCACCGGCCTCTATGGCCCACGCGAGGGCAGCCTCCGCCTGGGACAGGATCGTGTCGAAGAACATCGTCCGCTGGCCATCGCTGCTGGCAACCCCGACACTCAACGTCAGGCTCAGGATCGTGCCCGCGACATCCACCTCCAGCATGCCAAAGGCCTGGCAGAGACGCTCTGCAACGCGCGCGGCGGCTTCCCCGTTGGCGTGGGGCAGTACCAGCAGGTAGCGGTCGTCGCTGACGAGGCCCAGGTGGTCGGCACCCCGCGTCTTGGAGGACACCAAGCGGCCCAACTCCCGTCGGACCGCGTCCCGAAGCTGGGCGCCGTGCAGATCCACCAGGGGCGTAAGTCGGTCCACCTGAATGAGGATGCAGGAGACCGGAAACCCGTATCGGCGCCCCCGGGCAAACTCGGTCTTCATCAGATGGAGGATCTGTGCCTGGGTAAAGGGTGACCCCGCCACGGCCTCCGGGCTGGCAAAACGGCTCGAAAGACTGCTCCCACCGCTGCCTCGCGCACTGCCCTTGCGAAACTCAGGGTTCGGCATGATCCCCCAGACTGGCTGGCATCCTCGAAAAGTCTAGCACAGGCGGAACTCGCGGTGGTGGCGGCAACACGCCGTGCTCTTTTCCTCTTTCCTCGTCCGCCTTGTTCCTTGGCCTTGGCGATAAAAAAGGGCCTCAGCCGGTCAGTGCTGAGGCCCTTGAATGCGGGAAGGCTATGAAATGGAGAGGGCGGTTAGGGAGGGGGATTGATCAAGTCTCCACACCACAGCCTCAAGACCCGCCAATTCGGTCGGGCTGGACGTTCACGAGGCAGGAACGCTCAGACCC
>QJVU01000040.1 GCA_003235605.1 Planctomycetota bacterium
GTTCCGGTCCCCCTCCCTGATACCGAGGGCAAGGTCCTCTACGTGTGGTTCGACGCACCGATCGGCTATCTCTCGATCAGCAAACAGTACTGGCATCAGCAGGGCCGACCCGAGCGCTTCGAGAAGCTGTGGAAGGACCCTGACACCAAGCTCTACCACTTCATTGGCAAGGACAACATCACGTTCCACGTCGTGGTGTTTCCCGCCATGTTGCACGGCACCAGGGCCGGATGGATCGTGCCGGAGAACGTGCCCGCCAACGAGTTCTTCAACCTCGAGGGCAGGAAGTTCAACACCAGCGCCGGTTGGTACATCCCCGAGGAGAGCATCAAGGGCAAGTACTCCATCGATCAGCTGCGATATGCGCTGGCCACGATGATGCCGGAGACCGCCGACTCCGACTGGTCATGGAAGGAGTTCCAGGCGCGCCTCAACGACGACCTCGCCGACAACCTGGGGAACTTCGTGGCCCGGACCTTCCGGTTCGCCGAGCGCTTCCTGAGCGCCGAGATCCCGCCTCTGGGGAAGCTCACCGAAGCCGACGAGGCGATCCTCGCCGAGGGCAAGGCCGCAGCGGAAGACACCGCAGCCTCCCTCCGCACCTTCCAGTTCCGCAAGGCCTGCCAGCGGCTCATGGCCTATGGCAGCTCCTGCAACAAGTACTACGACGAGCAACAGCCCTGGGTGACCCGCAAGAGCGACCCGCACCGCTGTGGCCATACCCTCCGCGTTTGCGCGGAGCTCATCCGAACCATCGCCATCCTCAGCTACCCGGTTCTCCCCAACACCGCGAAGACCCTCCTCACCTCCCTGGGCCTGGACTTTCCCCCACGCCTTGCGGACGCCGGCGGCACCGGGCTCGGGAACACCCCCCTGAAGGTCCTGGCCCTGCCCGTCCTCTTTCCCAAGGTCGACGACGTCACCATCCAACAAGAGCTCGACAGACTCAGAACCATGGAACGGGAACACGCCAAGGGACAGGAACACGCCATGGAACAACAACACGCCAAGGAAACGCCCAAGACCGCGCCCGGGGACCTGCAACCCTCGATCTCCTTCGAGCAGTTCGCCGCCGTCGACATGCGCGCCGGCACCATTCTCAAGGCCGAGAAACACCCCAAGGCAGACCGCCTCCTGGTGTTCACCGTGGACCTGGGCTTCGAGACCCGCACCCTCTGCGCCGGTGCCGCCGAGCACTACCAGCCGGAAGAGTTCCAAGGCAAGCGCGTAATCGTTGCAGCCAACCTCGCGCCCCGGAAGATCCGCGGCATCGAGTCCCAGGGAATGTGCCTGGCTGTCACCGACGCCGCCGGAAAGCCCTACTTTCTGTCCCCGGACCCCAACGCACCCGACGGCAGTCGCGTCACCTAGAGTTCCGGAAACAGCTCGCCTACTCGAATCCGCAGCCCTGCCAACACCTTGGGTGCCAGGATGTCCTTGTCCGAGAGGGTTCGACCCCGATCGAAGCTGTCACCCGTCAGGAGCAACTGCTTCACACTCCTCGCTCTCGGATCGATCAACCAGTACTCCCGCACACCGTTGCGCTCGTAGATCCTCTTCTTCTGGTGCTGATCGATCTTCTTGGTGCTGGGAGACAGGATCTCGACCACGAGGTCGGGTACCACCGCAAGGAAGCCCCGAACCGGACGCGGAATCGCCGCCCACCTCTCGTTGGAGACGAAGGCCACGTCGGGCTCCACTGTGTCGCCTGTGGGGAGGTTGAAGCCCTGGCTCGACCCGAAGACGAGACCCAGAGGACTGTCCGCCAGGAAGTTCTCGAGTCGATTCGCAACCAGGATCTCGATCCGACCGTGGGGCCAGCCTGCGGGGGGCTCCATCACGACGAAGCCGTCCAGAAGCTCGTAGTGGTTGAGGTCTCCCGCACCGAGTGTCTCGAGCCAGCGAGCGAACTCCTCCTGGGTCATGCGGTCGTAGGATCGAAAGGCCAGGTCCTGCATGGAATGGTGATGTGCTCAAGAACAAGGGGAATCCGAGTTGGTCATTTCGCCCGGGAATTCCCACATTAGCCCTTTTGCAAAGTCGCGGGTGGCCAGGGGCGACGGCAGGTCGAACCGGTCGCTCGACGCTAGAATCCGAACAATCCCAGGCGCCGATCGTGACCGATCGGTGGCATGCCTCCCGCAGGAGACCGTTGAGCAAACGCCGCAAGCTCGCCATCGCAGTGGTCGCGATCCTCGTTCTGGCCGCGGTTCTGGGTTTCTGGCCCGACCATTCACCGAGGGCCATGGATTCCGGCGGCGACGTCGGATCTGCCTCCCGGGCACGACCCGACCCGGACCTGCGGGGAGCCCGTGTTCCTCGCGATCCGGACCCCGGTGGCGACCGCGTCCGGCTCCCCGGCGACCGACCGGCTACCGATCGGGAAACCGACAAGGCAGAGGAAAACGACAAGTGGCCCCTCGATGGCCTGGTCCTCGACGACGTCGACGACCGTCCAGTGCCAAGTGCGCAGGTGCTGCTGATCCCGGGTGGGAGCCTCGAGGGCTACTCCGAAATGCCAGCTGCGACCCCCGTCCTCGCCAGGACAGAGACCGGTCCGGAAGGACGGTTCCGGGTCCTTGCGCCGGGCGGGAAGATCGTGTCCGTCGTGGTCCGGGCCCGCGGCTATACGGAGCTCGTGGAGGGCATCCGCCTGGCGGCGGCGAAGAAGGTGACCCTGAGGATCATCCCTGCAGGCGTCGTTCGTGGGACGGTGACGGCGGCGGACGGTTCGCCTGCGGCGGCAGCCCGGGTCTACGCGATCCCCGCAGACGCCCCGTCGATGCTGCTGCAGAACCCGGAGAACAGGGTCTTTGGAAGCGGCGGAGTGTGGGAGTCGATCCAGGCCGTTGCGGACCGTTCCGGTGCCTACGAGATCGGTGGCCTGGCTCTCGGCGGCGTGTACCTCCTACGAGCCGCCAAGGAGGGACATGCTGCCAGCAAGGACCTGGAGGTCCGCCCCACCCGGACGGTGCCCGTGATCTTCAGGGACCTCGCCCTCGGGCGCCTGGGGGGAGCGATCGTGCGGGTGTTGACCCCGGAAGGGAGACCAGCCAAGCGCGCCAAGGGCTTCCTCGACTACGGCAAGGGTTTTCCGCTGGAGATCGATCCCGAGCAGCCAGGGGTCTTCCGGTTCTCCAACCTCGCCCCGGGGCCCCATAGTCTGCGCATCGTCACCGGCCGCCACCCGATCCTGCAGCCGGAGTTCGAGGTGGCAGCCGGCAGGATCGTGGAGGTGACCGTCCATCTCGAAGCCGGGGCCGCGATCTCAGGTGTGCTTGTCGACGACACGGGCAAGGCCCTCTCAGGCGTCAAGGTGGAAGCTCGGAGGCCTCTTGCTCCGAAGTACCGGGGCCTTTCGGAGTCCGAGGGTTCCGCAACCACCGATGAGGGGGGCCGGTTCGAGATCGGCGGGCTGCGCCCCGGCCCCCACGCCCTGTTCCACTACCCGAAGGGATACGACGGGGTCACCGGCGGACCCCTGGATGCCCCGGCCCGACAGGTGCGGCTGCTCGCCGTGCGCAAGGCGCGGCTCCGCTTCCACCTCGTACTTCCTTCCGGCGCGAAGCCTCCAGAGTCGTTCGCCCTGAGCAAGTCGGGGCGGCCCATGAACAAGGCGATCTGGGGCTGGGAATCCGGCGGCTGGTCCGGCGAGCGCCTTGCCTTCCAGGGAGGAGACGCGGAGGTCGAGGTGTCGCCATGCCCCGTGGTCGTGTGGGTGCGTGTCGAGGGCTTCGTCCCGGTCCGCCTCGAGGCGAAGCCCGAGCCCGGCACCACCGTCGATCTCGGCCGGGTCGAGCTCTCCACGGGTCTTGAGCTGTCCGGACGCGTCGTGGATTCCGCGGGATCCCCTGTGCCCGACGCCAGCGTCTCTGCGGAGGTCGGGCCAGTGACCACGATCCAGGCCGTGGCGTCCGAGGATGGCACCTTCGTGCTCCGACACCTGCCCGCGGGGAAGCTCTCCGTGTCGGTCGAGGCCGAAGGCTACCTCGACGCGACGCTCACGGTGCCGGTCGCGCCCGGCCGAACACCTCTTGCGGTCGTCCTCCGCCCCGGCGGGCTGCTCCTGGGGACCGTCGTCGATCCTGCGCGTGGTCCGGTCCCGGGCCTCGACCTCCACGTCTTTGATCCGGAAGCCAAGGGCGAGGATGGGCGCAACGACTACGTCTCCACGGACATCCGGGGCCGCTTCCGCTCCCGCCTGGCGGCGGGGAGGTACGTCGTGGAGGTCTGGCGTGGGCACGACCTCGT
>QJVU01000076.1 GCA_003235605.1 Planctomycetota bacterium
AGGTCGTTCACCGAAACCTGATGTTCGAAGTAGTCTCGCACTGCGGCGAGGATTGCCAGCTGCGCATCTGTCGGCTGTCGCCCCTTTGCCAGGGAGGCCGTGGCACGCTCGGTCTGGTGCTGGAGCTTCAACCTCTCGAAGAGCAGGAAGGCCTCGACCACCTCGCGCTTCTTCTCTGTTGGCGCCTGCGCGAGCCTGTCCGTGTCGCTCACGAGTTCCTCGATCTCCTTTGGGAAGGCCCGGCGGAGGAACGCTCCGTAGTCGGCCCAGTGTCTGGGCGTGTAGCGCCGTTCGAAGCGGTAGTAGGTGAACTCCCCCTCCTGGCGCATGTCCAGGGTCGTGGTGAAGCGCAGCGCTCTTTCCGGGAATGGGTCTCCGGGCCGGCTGAAGCTCTGGGGAATGTCCGCCACCTTGGCGAAGCTCGCCCTGGCGATGAGCAGCTCTTCGGTCTTGCCGTCGTCCTTCTTGACGGTACTGCGCTGCAACTGGAAGGGCGGGCCGGGCAGGCGCGCGGCCCCGCCGTCCATGTCCCCCTTGTCCCCCCGGATCTCGTGGCGGACGGTCACAGAGCCGTCCGGCCGGATCTCGATGGTCTCCTCCCGGGAGAGACACCCCAGGAGGACTGCGCCCGTGGCGGCGACCACGAGACGCACGGCAGTGGCGTTCATGCTCATGTCTCCTGGACGCTCTGCCGGCGGCCGAGGGATACCGGGGGCCTGGCTCTTTCTTGGTCAGCGGCCCCTGCCGCCTCTCCCCCCGCCCCGCATCCCGCCTCTCGAGGCCCCGCTGGTGCGGGTGCCGCGGCTGCTGCGGTAGTTACGGTACTGGGCGGGTCGCCGGGAGCCCTGGCTGCGGGAGCGGTAGGAGCGGTTCAGGGTGCTTTGACGCTGGGAGCTGCGCTCGGGTTGGCGCGGCTGGCGCGTGGTCTTGGGCCGCTCGACCCCCGGACGCTCAGCCCCGGGACGTTCCGCCCCTGGGCGTTCGGCCCCCGGGCGGCTGATCCCAGGTTGAGCCGGCCGCGGTCCCGGCTGCGCACGGACCTGTTGCCATGAACCCTTCTCGTAGCGCTGCCACCCATCCCCTTGGCGGCGGTAGACGCCGCCGTCCGCGCCGACGTGGAGATCCCCCGCGCCGGGTCGCGGCCCCCTGCCTGGCGCGGCGGCGGGCCGGGGAGCGACCCCCTTGGCCACCGGGGCACGGCGAACATGACTGGGCGTGACCCCCTTGCCCCAGGCCTGGTAGGGACCACTTGCCACGCCGGCACCGGTCCGGCGCACCGCATCCCGATGGCTGCGGAAGCGTCCGTCCAGGTGATCGTAGTAGTGGCCGCGACCGTAGGTGTGGTGGGCAGGGTGGTGGTGCCAATGGTGGTGGCAGTGGTGCCAGTAGGCATGGTTGTGGTGCCAGTAGTAGCCACAGCCGTAGAGGACCACGCCGCCCCACACATAGCAGCCGTAGTAGCCGGGATAGTAGCCGTAGACCACGTAGTCGGGAGTCGAATTGAAGACCTGGACATAGGTCACGTGGTACTTGTCGCTGGTCGAAGGGATCTTGTAGATGTCCTCCGGTACCTTCTCGCAGACCGCCCATGGCCCCTTCGGTGTGGCGGACTCGAACCAGACAGCCTGATAGCAGACGTAGTACCGGCCATTCACCCGGAAGACGTCGAAGCTGGTGTTGACGGCGCGCTCCACCTTGGTGCCCTCGATCAGCTCGAACGCAGGCTCGCCCGTATAGGAAACCTCGACGGACACCTTGTCGCGCTCTACCTTGGCCTGGCGCGGAATCTGGGCGGCATAGACCGCCTCCTGGGCCTGCTCGGTTCCGGGCACCGACACCAGGACACGGCCGCACGTGTGGTCCTCCGGGATGTTCCTGAAGTCCGAGGGCAGGTCGTTGGTGCAGAACTCCACCGGCATGTCCTTTCCGAGGCTGCGGAACCAGCGGCCCGAGATCAGCGTGTAGTACTTGCCGTCGGTGCCGCAGAGGAAGATATCGTCCTCGGTGTTGGTGACGTAGAGGAGCTGGGTGCCGGGGATCGGCTTGAGCTGCGGCTCGCCGAGGGTCACGATGAGCTCAGCCGGCTCCTCACTGACGTAGACCACCGGCACGTCGCCACCGGTCACCGCCTTGGCCGGCACGTGCTTGCGGACCTCGGTCCACCGCTCCTCCCCCGGGAGCCTGTCGAAACCCGACGGCAGCTGCCCCGCCCCGACCCACGCACCTGTGAGTTCCTCCGCCATGAGCCACTGGTCGTCCTCGAGGAGGTAGTAGCGCGAAGTCTGCTTGTGGTGGAAGAGGTCGGACGAGGTATTCAGCACGGCCTCGAGGTCGGTTCCCGGGATGGCCTCCAGGAGAGGCTTGCCATCCAGGACGACGAGCACCGCCGGCCTGCGGCTCACGAAGATCTTCGGGGGCTTGTTGGATACCTGGACCTCCTTGGCCAGGAGCTGCTGGCGCTTGAGGTTGGCCAGGATCCGGTCCAGGGGCACTTCCAGCCCCTTGCTCGGAAACGCCGCACCCACTGCCCGCGTGAACACCTGCGCCCGGGCTTCGTTCTCTCCCGGGAAGTGGGCCCTCACGATCCTGACGTTGTTCACCATCACGACCCGCGACTCATGGTCGGTATCGGTGTCTGCCGCCAGCTCGACGGAGCCGATGATCGGCTGGTCCTGTCCCGGGACCTGGATGGTCACCGCTGCCCTTCCCTTGAGCTTGCCGTAGCCCTGCCACTCGTCCACCTGGGGCTGGTAGATGGTCACCGTGCTGCCGTCCTGCTGTGTGAGTTCCCGGGGCCAGCGCGGCTCTTGGCCCCTCGCGGAAGCAGACAGGACCATGACAAGGGCGGCAAAGTGGCACACGCGGAGAGCAAGACAAGACATATGATCTACCTCCTGGTCGGAAGCGCGTAGCCTGCCAGCGCGGGCCTCGGCATGCCATTCGCACGTCAGTGTACTACCGGGTTTCGGCTACCCCTGAAACAGCTAGAATCCTACTGTCTTCGTCCCTCCTATGCGGCCCGCACGCTCTTCCGTAAGTCAGCCCGAAACCTCCCGTGGGTCATCGCGAAACTGGCCCGTCTGGCTGCTTGCCGTGTGTGTGACCTTCGGGCTCCCCAGCATCTTCTCCAGCGGCACCTGCCATTGGCACGTGGGTGGCTGTGACGATGACGACTTCGATGACGACCACTGCGACGACGACGACAACGCGGATTCCACCGCTCAGAAGCAGCTGAAACAGGATCCCCGAGACCCCTACCGCCTGGTGGAGTACGAGCGGGTGGCGTCCCACGTCCCGGGATCCCACCCGGTGTCCTGGTTGCGCCACATTCGGGGCATCAACCTGTTCCATGCCGAGGGTCCCGCCTCCTACCAGCAGGCAGACTTCGAGATGTTCACCGGCCTGCTGATCCAGACGAACAAGGACTTGCTGGGCCTGCCACGGAGCGCCGGGCTCCTCACCTTCGACGGCGCAGAGTTCGAGGAGGAGACCTCCCCGGACGGCCTCTCGGCGCAGGCCGGCCTCAGGGTGCGGTGGCGCCAGGAAGCCCAGCAGCCCGACGGCACCTGGAAGCTCGTGCCGGGGAGCGAGGTCGTGTTCTACTTCGATGCCGTCGGCAACCTGGTCACGGTCCGCAACCACACCTGGGTAGAGCTTCCTCAGCGCTGATTCCCCTGGTCCAGGGGCAGGATCCAGCGGGCCGGCCGCAGGCTGCGGGGCTGTGTGGCCAGATCCACTTCGGGGTCGATGATGGGCTGGTGCGGCCGGCCGTTGAGGCTGACGCTGGTGCGGGCCCGGACCTCGACCTCGTGGCCGGCCGCTTGGGCTTCGCGCCGGGCGACATGGTGTGCGTACTGCAGGATCATGTCCGGCCGACCTGCCATCTTGTCGTACTGCCAGTCGACCAGCTCCTGGCCGGGGTCGATCACGACGATCCTCCTGTCGACGGGATCCCGCAGCACGAGCGTTACCTTGGCCTCCTTGTCCCGCAGCTTCATGTGCCATGCGAACGCATGGCCCTCTTCGGTCCAGCTCACGACGCCCGGGTAGAGCAAGTGCCGCAACGGCAGGAGCACCTGGATCAAGAGGTAGATCGCCAGAACGAACAGCCAGCGGGGCCGCCGGCCGACCACCGCCGAAGTTGCCGAGGCCGGCTCCAAGCCCAGAAAACGTCGCGGCCAATCCGGCTCGAAGAAAATCGTGGTCGCTGCAATCATCATCCAGGGAAAGACGCCTATCTGGAACAGCCTCGCGTTGGTGAGGTGGAACAACACGGCCACCGCAAACGCGTAGGGTCGGGTCTTCCGCCACAACAGGAACCAGACCACCAGCAGGTCGAAGAGCAGACCGCCGTAGGCGAAGACGTAGCCCATCCACTCCTGGGTGAACAGCACGCCGATGAGGGGCACCGTGTCCGGGCGGGCCGCCAGCCACTCCGCCATGGGCCTGGCTCGCAGCCAGTCCCAGTTGAGCTTGGCGATGCCTCCGAAGAAGTAGACGATTCCCAGCTGTGCCCTCAACAGCCAGACTGTCCAGGCCGGCGTGTGCCGGCGTCGTCGTCGCGGCCACAGCAGCGCATCTACGGAGAGGGCACCGTTGGCAGGCATGAAGACCAGCAACAGGCTGAGCAGGCAGACCAGGTAGTAGTGGTTCAGGTAGCGGGCTTCTTCCAGGAGGAACGTGTAGGTGAACGCCAGGAAGAACAGGGCTGTGCTCACACGGTAGAACAGGCCCACGGCAATGAACGCGCAGAGCACCGTCATGCCCAAGAACAGCGCGTGCATCCCTGACGAGGTCAGGGGCTCCACCCACTCGAAGCCGTAGTACTTGAAGTGAAAGGTGGGCTTCACGTAGTACTTCACGACGCGCCCATCGAGAATGTAGCGCACCGTGTTCCAGAGCATGAGCAGACCGAAGCCCAGCCGGAAGAACACCAGCGACGCGTTGTCCAGCGGCGCACCGAGCTTCGCTGTCAGGACCTCCAATGCCCGGGGCATGCTGCCCATGATCCCCGGCGCGGGCCCGAAGACCGCAAACACTTCACCGGAATCGCCTTGAACTCCGGCTGCCAACCGCAACACTTCGCACCATGAGCGAGAACCCGAACGACCTCTACGTCGACGACATCATGATCCCCCTGGGGGTCGGCGACATCGTTCCCGACTTCAAGCTGGCCACGTTCGAGCCCAGCGAGGGGAGATTCGGCGAGTTCCACCTGGAGACCGCCCGCAAGGGCGGGAAGTGGACAATACTGTTCTTCTACCCCGCGGATTTCACGTTCGTTTGAGCAACGGAGTTCGCTGCTCTGGCAGAGCAGCATGAACGGTTCCGTCGGCTGGGTGGCGAGGTGATCACTGTCAGCTGTGATACCCAGTTCGTACACCTGGCATGGCAGCGAGAAGAGAAGGAGCTGGCAAACGTCAAGTTCCCGATGGGTTCCGACGCAACGGGCCAGCTCGCGCGGCAGTTCGGGGTCTACCTGGAAGATGCCGGTATCGCCCTGCGAGGCACGTTCCTCATCAACCCCGAAGGCAAGCTGATGGGCTCGGAGGTGAACTTCCTCAACGTGGGACGCAACATTGACGAGCTGCTGCGGAAGTTCAAGGCGAACATCTACCTGACCAAGAAGACCGCCGAGGCCTGTCCCGCCAAGTGGAAGGATGAAGGCGACGCTACGCTGACACCCGGTCCCGAGCTGATCGGGCGCGTCCACGAGGCGCTGCAGAAGTAGGCGACCAAGAAGTCGACACTCTCCGACTGGGACCAAAGTTGCGGGTGCCACACCCGATCATGGGACGAGGAGGAGAGGCCTTTGGAGCACCGCAGCGGATCACCGGCGGTGGCGGTGGTGGATCGCCTGCTGCAGACGGCATGGCAGCAGCGGGCTAGCGATCTGCACCTGGACCCCGGCCAGCGAGGCATGGTCGTGCGGATGCGCAAGGACGGCGCCATCCGTCCCCTGGAGACCCTCCCGGCGCCGCTGGCACCCAACATCGTCGGCCGCCTGAAGGCAATGGCGGACCTGCTTGTCTACCGCACGGACGTGCCCCAGGAAGGCCGCATCCCCGTCGAGCGCTCGAACCTCGGCGCGGAGGTGCGGATCACCACCTATCCCACGGCCTACGGCGAACGAGTCTCCCTGCGCCTGGTCTCCCACCACGAGCCCCTGCCAGGGTTGGACGAGCTGGGCATCCAGGAGCCGATCCTGAGCGCTCTTGTCTCAACCATCGAGGAGCCTGCCGGTGTGCTGCTGCTCACCGGACCCAGCGGCAGCGGCAAGACCACCACCCTCTACGCGTGCCTGAAACACCTGACCCACGCCGAGCGGCAACGGACGATCTTCACCGTCGAGGATCCCATCGAACGGCACGTTCCCGGCGTCACCCAGACGGAGGTGAACGACGCCGTTGGCGTCACGTTCCCCGCGGCCCTGCGTTCGATCCTGCGCCAGGATCCCGAGGTGATCCTGATCGGCGAGATCCGCGACAGCGAGACTGCCGCCATCGCTCTCGAGGCCGGCCTCACCGGCCACTTGGTGGTTTCCACGGTGCACGCCGGCTCCTGCGCGCTGGTGTTTGCACGGCTACTGGAGATGGGGGTTGAACCGTTTGCCCTGACCACCGTCGTGCGCGGCGTGCTGAACCAGAGGCTGGCCCGACCTGCCAACCCCGGCAGCGGCCGCATCCTGCTGGCGGAGTGGCTGCCGATGTCGAAGCCGCTGCGAGCCGCGATCCTGGCCCGGGCCGACGGCGACGAGCTGCGGGCGGTAGCTGCCGAGTCCGGCTATGCGACGCTGGCCGATGCCGCTTCGGCAGCGGTCGAGGACGGCTTGATCACCCTGGAGGAAGTGCTGCATGTCCTCGGTACTGGCTGAACCCAGAGCAGCGGAGTCGTACAGACCTGCAGCGGCCGAGGATCTCGCGCTCTTCCATCGTACCCTGGCCGAACTGTGCCGGGCCCGGGTGCCGCTGCCGAAGGCGCTCAGGATGCTCCAGCATGACCTTGGCAAGGGTTCCCTTGCCAAAGCGGCGGCGGCCATGGCGGCCGACGTCGAGGAAGGGGTCTCCCTGGGCACGGCGTACGAGCGGCGGCAGCAACTGTTCCCAGAGCTCTACCGGGCGCTGATCGAGGCCGGCATCGCCTCCTCCGACCTGCCAGGAGTGCTGGAGGAGATCGCCGCCTACGCCGCCGCCGAGGCGGAGGTGAAGCGACGTGTCCGTTCAGCGCTGCGCTACCCCTTCTACGTTCTGGTGGTCGTGCTGCTCATCGGCGTGTCGCTGGTGACACTGCTGCCTCCGTTGCTGAGCAGTCTCCTGGATCCGCTCAGCCAGACGTTCTGGAGCACGGACCTGGTCCGGATTTTCCGCGGAACCGGCACCCTGAGTGTTGCCGAGTATCTGAACCTGCTGCCTTGGGTCGGCCTGGGGTTCCTGGGCTCGGTCCTCGCCGCTTTGTTCTTGTTCGCCGCCGTCCGACGTCCCCGGGACGGCGGGGGACCAAGAGGCCTGTTGTTCCGTTTGCCGGTGCTGGGCCGTCTCCGGACCTATGCCGCCAGGGCCTCCTTCGCCGCCACGCTGGCGCTGCTGTCGAGGCGCAGCCTCCCGCTGCCCAGGATGCTGGCGCTTGCCGCCACGACCGCCAACAACAGCGTGACCCAGGAGCACATCCGGCAGATGCTCGACCGAGCCGAGAGCGGCGACACGATGGTGGAGTCGGTACGTGCCGGCAACCTCATCTCGCCGGCGCTGATGTTCCTGCTGAGGAGCGCCGAAAGCTGTGGCACGGTCCCCGATGCCCTTGCGGAGGTGGCTCGCATCTATCGGCAGCGCCTGGATCGCGCCACGGACCGGCTCTGCATGTTGATCCGACCGGCGGCGGAGGTCCTGCTCGGCATCGTCGTGATGCTCTTTGCCCTCGCCTACCTGTTCCCGGCGCTGCAGTTCATGGAAGGGATCTTCGGAGGATGAGCCACATACCGGCGCTGGAGGTCTGCTGCCTGGTGCTCCCTGCGGTGATGATCGTGGGGTTCTTGATCCATGCCTGCCGCGCCCACAGCCAGCTCGAGTTCCGCATCCAGCTGTTGGAGGTCCTGTCCGCCGCCGTCCGCCAACGCCTGCCCCTTGCCCCTCTCCTGGAGCAATCCGCCCTCGACCTTCCCAAACGCCGGCGCAGGACCGTCCTCAATGTCGCCGCAGCCTTGCGGGAGGGCGCGGCCCTCGACGAGGCGCTGGCCGCGGAGGCAGCGCGCTACTTTCCCGAACACGTGACCCAGGCAATCCGCACCGGAGCCGGCACGGCCAGGCTCGCTACGATGCTCGACTTGCTTGCCGGAGATCTCGGCCGGACGATGTCTGCCCGGCACCGCCTGGTGATGGCACTGCTCTACCCAGCAGTGGTCGGGGGCCTGCTGGTGTTCGTGGCATCGGATTGGCTCGCTACCAAGCTCCACCCCTCCCTGAACGACGTGGAAAGCGGCAACCTGCCCGACTGGTCGATGCCCTTGGCGCTGGTGGTTTGGGCAACCGTGACGCTGCTGCTTCTCCTGCACGCTCTCAGCACCCATGAGAATCGCCGCAGGCCCGACCTGGCGGGGAAGATCCTGTCGGCGCTGCTGCCGCCGCTGCGCCGGGCTCGACGCCTGCTCCACGGCGAGCGCCTGCTGCGAGGCATGGCCATCTTGATCCAGGCGGGGGTGCCCCTGCCGAGAGCGATGCGCGCTTGTGCCCCCAGCCTCGGCGACGCCCGTGCCGAGCAGCAAACCCTGGACGCGGCCTGGAACATGGAGTGCGGCCAACCGGCCGAACTAGCCCTGGCCAGGACCCCTCTGCCTGCGTTTGCTGCGGTTCGGGCTGCCGCCGCCGTGCGCGCCGATCCCCAGACCGTCGCCGAGCGCCTCCGGGCACTGGCAGCGGAGTGCGCTTCCCGCGGGCGAGCCATCCATGACCGCACCATAGGCCTGGTCAACCCGGTGGCGCTGGCGCTGGTAGGCCTTGCGCTGGCTGGACTGTTCCGCGACCTCTTCCTCTATCAGGGCCTCTGGCTCGAGGCGGCACGGCCATGGTGAACATCGAGCCAAGGAGAACCTCCGCCGCGGGCTTCACGATGATGGAGCTGGTCTTCGCGTTCGCCCTCCTTTCCATCCTGTTCAGCGTGGGATTCCTCGGCGCCGGCAGCAAGCTCGGCCACGTGCGTCGCTGCTATCAGGAGACCCTGGCATGGGGCGCGGCATCTGGCCGGTTGGAGCAACTGCAGGTCGGGGACGAGCCACTGGAAGCCAACACCGGTGAGTTCCCACTGCCACCCGCGGCGCGGCAGGCGCTGAGCAATGCCGCCGCGATCGAGACCGTGAAGCAGCTCGAACCCGGCCTCTACGAGGTCCAGGCCACGGTGAGCTGGTCCCCCGCTGCGGGGGTCGGGCCGGTGTCCATCACCCTCACAACCCTGGTCACCAGGGAGTGGAAGCGGGAGGAGTAGGAGACATGGCGCAGTCGCAGGCTGGATACACCATTCTCGAGCTGACGATCACCGGCGCGCTCCTGGTGCTGTTTGCGGTCACCATGCTGAGCTTCACGTGCCAGCAGCGCGCTGTGGACCGCCGGCACGCTGCCTACACCCACGACCTGCTCGCCTGCCGCCGGGCCATGGACTCCATCGTCGCCGACGTGCGCTGCGCGGCCGCGGTCGAGAAGTCGCCCGGAGGCATCACCCTCCGGACCGATGGCGGCGCCATCCGCTACGTCCTGGAATCCGGTCGCCTGGAGCGCTGGCATGGCAACTCCTGCCGCCGCGTGGCCACGGGGGTTGCCGACCTGAGCTGTCGGCAAGACCACCACGTCGCCCATGTTCGCCTGGTGCTCTGCGCCAGGCGCGAGGTCTCCGGGCCGCGGCGACAGCGCGCCATCGAGACCAGCGTGGCCCTCCGCCTGGCAGCCAGAAAGGGGGAGACAGGATGAAAGCACCCCGCTCCCAGTCTGGCTTTGCCATGCTCGCGATGTTGCTGGCCATGGCCCTGATCGTCGGCCTGGTTGGCAACGCCACCGCCCGCACGCGGCTTCTGGCCCGCGGCACGGTGCTGGACCGCGGCAAGATGCTGACACTCCACGCCGCGAGCGGCGGTCTCTCGCTGGCACGCCACGCGATCGCCAAGCACCCGAGCTACCGCGGCGAGGAGCTGACGATCGGCGGCTGCAAGGTGAAGATCGAGAGCACCCCGATGCCTGAGGACGACGGCAAGCGTTGGCAGGTGGTAGTGACCGCCACCCACCACAGCTTCGGCGCCAAGATGGCCCCGGTGCGACACCGGATCGACGCGGTCCTCGAGACGACGGAAGGACTACCCACGGTCCTCGCCTTCCGCGACAACGGCCGCTAGCATCGACTGGCACCGATGCCGATTGCCGACGACCTGCCGCTGGGGAAAGACACCGACTATCCCCCCCGCTACGACCCCGGGCTGCTGCGCCCCATCCCCCGCGGTGACTCCCGCCGTGCAGCGGGCATTCCTGAACCACCGCCCTTCGACGGCATCGACATCTGGACCGCCTATGAGCTGATGTGGCTGGACACCACGGGCAAACCCTCCGCCCACGTCGGGGAGCTGCGGTTTCCTGCGACCTCCCCCCGTTTCGTGGAGTCCAAGTCCCTGAAGCTCTACCTGTACTCCCTGAACGACGAGCGTCATGCCTCCGCCGAAGACGTTCGCGAGGTGATCCGACGGGACCTCACGTCCGCGGCAGGAGCGGACGTCCACGTGACCCTGTTTCCCGTGACCCACGCGCCGGGTCGACGGCTGCACACCCTCCCGGGTAGGTGCATTGACGGTGCCAAGGTCCAGGCGCCTGTCGCGGGCCTCGATCCCGACCTGCTCCGCGCCAGCATCGACGAGGACAATCTCGTCGACGAGACACTGCACAGCCATCTCTTCCAGACTCGCTGTCCGGTCACCAACCAGCCGGACTGGGCAAGCGTCCTCATCCACTACCTCGGCCCCAAGATCGACAGCAGGAAGCTCCTGAGCTACCTGATCTCGTACCGTGGCCACCAGGGCTTTGCCGAAGGCTCCGTGGAGCGCATCTTCATGGACGTCTGCCACCACTGCAGGGCGAGCAAGCTCACGGTCCATGCCCGCTTCAACCGGCGGGGTGGCCTCGACATCAACCCGTTCCGGAGCAACTTCGAGGCCGAGGCGGAGAACCTGCGCCTCTGGCGGCAGTAACCCCGGTCGGCGGCGCACGTGGCGGCAGCAGACCTCGGCTACTTCAACACCAGCGTCCTGGCATCGCTGAGCACGATGCCCAGTGCGTTCGCAGGGTCGAACACTGCCCACTGGGTGTGGACCGTGGCCGTGAGACTCGCCGGTACAGGCGCCGGAACCGTCGCAAGGCCGAGGCCATTCACCACACCACTGCTCGAGGATCCAACCAGCAGCAGCAGGTCCGTGTGCTGGAAGCAGGATGGCGCCCCGAACATGGTCCAATCGAAGGGATAGGGCGAGGCGTTGTTGATGCCGAAGATCAGGATGGCGGTGGCGGTGCCGCCCCTGGCGCCGTCCAGGCCAAAGGCGAAGCCGGTGTTTCCCTTGGTCGGCGCCCCCCGCGCCACGCTGGTGGGAACGTAACCGCCGCTGCCGGCGCAGCCGGCACCGAACGCCTTGTAGACGGCGCCCGCGGGGTTGTACCAGATGCCGATCACCCGGTTCGTGTTCGCCGGCGTGCCGCTGCCCACACCGGTGACGTCGTTGCGCGCAAGCTGTCCGGTGCCCACCGGGACCAGTATGTCGAGGGAACCGTCCCGGGAACCCATCACCCAATCACCCGTGTCCGTGTTCTCCGCAAACGAGTCTTTGTTGTAGCTCTCGCTGGCGGTCGTGGTTGCCAGGGCCGTGGCGTGGAAGAGGTGGCTCTGGACCTTGCCGGTCGTCAAATCGATGGCAACCATGTCCCCGTAGAGGCCCAGGCACATCAGCGTGGTGCTGACGACCGCAGGCGCCGTCAACTGCATGTTGACCGGAGCGAAGCCAGTCGCAGGGTACTTGCTGTTGGGGAGCGTCAGGAGGAGCGTCGTGGTCTTCTTGCTGATGTCATAGGCGAACACCTCCCCCACCGGCCACACCCCCAGATAGACGCCGCGTATGTTCGCGGCCAGGGCGTTCACGAGGCCGCTCGCCGGCCAACCGTTCACCTTCGTCATGTCGACCAGAAGCGTCGGCGCACCGCCTGCGACCGGCATGCTCCACAGCGCTGTCGGTTGGGCAAAGTAGAGAGTGCCGGCGACGACCGCGATCTGCGCAACCTCACCCGTCGATAGCGCCGAGGTGTTGAGCTTCTTTTCGGAGACCGTGGTTCCCGACAGGCTGATCGCGTAGATCGCGGGGTTGTTGAACGTGCCAACGAAGCCTGCAGAGGCAGACGTCATCGCTACGCAGTTGGGCCAGTCGGCGGCAAGCGTGGTCGAGACGCTCAACCTGGTCGCCTTGCGGGTCTGGGAATCGACGTAGTACATCTCCCCCCCAGGCGCCCGCACCGTCGTCAGGTACTGGCCAGCAGGAACCTGGGCTTCGCAGACGAGAGCCAGCATCACGACGGATGCAGCAGCGGAAACTTTATGCACTGGATTCTCCGGGCAGGAACGGACGAGGGGAGGATTGCCCGCATCATAGCTGCAGAAGATCCCTGCAGTCCCACGCGATCCCCAAGACTGCTAGAATCATCACGCCCCGCTCTGTTGACCCCGAACCGCTTGTCACTCGACGAAGTCTCACGACCAACTCGTACGACCAAGTCGGAGGAGCATCGAGCCATGAGCCTACGCCTGGGAACCTTGTTGGTTCTTGTTGTGGGGTTGGGGAGCATGCCGCCCCCGGACCCGATTCCGACCAAGGTCAAGATGTCTGTGGACCGCGGCCTCGCGTGGTTGCTGATGGCGCAGAACCGCGACGGGTCGTGGGGCAGCGAGCCCAAGGTTCCGGGTGACATCGCCAACACGGCGATGGCGACACTGACGCTGATGTCCACCGGCAGCACCATCAAGCGGGGGCAATACCATCGCCAGATACGGCGCGCGGTGGATTGGTCCCTGCGACGGATCAAGCGCGGCATCAACTACGGCGGCGCGCCGTACCAACCCCACCACACGCAGATCCAGAACGACCTCGGCCCGAACATCAACATCTATTACGCGGCACTGCTGTTGAGCCAGCTCATCCCGCTGGAGTTGGAGCGATGGGAGGAGGCATTCGCCCGCGAGAAACTCCGCGACATGACCAGGACGATTGCGGGCCTTCAACAACGCAATGGCGCATTCGAAATGAGCTACGAACCGATGTTGACGACCGTGACCGCGTGGCTCTGCCTGCGCCAGTCCGCAGCGATCGGCGTCTCGGTCCGCGGCGCTTCGGTGGAGAAGGTGCTCCAGTACCTCAGGCGTGAGTGCTACCAACCGGAGTCGGGCTTCTTTCGCGATCCGAGCCACGGCGACGGGCCGCGCTTCGTCACCCAGGCGGGCGGGCTCCGCGTGTTCTACGGCATGGGAGAAGAGCAGGCGTCGGACATGCAGAAGGCGACCAGGGTGCTGGCGCGCATGCGCTTCGACCAAGAGGCTGCCGGCCGAGCCGGAGGCGAACACTACCTGGCGGCCCTGTTCGCGGTCCAAGCCCTGCACCTCGGCAAAGACAGACCGTTTGCGGCGTTCTACCACGCGATCGCCAACGACATCTGCCGCAGCCAGAACAAGGACGGCAGCTGGACAGGTTATCACTGCATCACCGCGCGCGTGTTCTG
>QJVU01000006.1 GCA_003235605.1 Planctomycetota bacterium
GCCCAGCCTGCGGGCATTCCCTCATGAACCCGCAACTCCGTCTGGACGATCTGCCCAGCATCGACCTGCAGGCAAAGGTCCGAGATCAACTGGGCCATGTCTTCCTCAGCCAGATCTACGGCAGCTACCAGAAGCGGTTCAGCGGCGTCGAGGACATCCGGGGTTCCGTAGCGCAGTTCTCCTGCCCCCACTGCCACGACCCCTTCCCCGTCGTGGGGATCTGTCAGTGCGGTGCACCATTGATCTCGTTTCAGCTGAGGATCGGCGGAGTCGTCAAGATCTGCACGCGCAACGGCTGCAAGAAACACGCTCTGGAGTTCGAAGACGCCGACGAGCTGTTCGAGCTGTTCGAGAGCTATCGCTGACCCGGAGCGGCCTCACTTCACCCTGGACAGCTTCGCCAACACCACGGTGACGTTCCCGTGCTCGTCTCGTCGGGCCTTGCCGCGGACCGCGACTGTCTCCAGGTGGTCCAGACCGTGAAAACCCCGGAAACCCTCTGGCCCGGTACGCAGTGGCCGGCCAGAGGTGCCGAGGACCGCCACCGTGATCGTGTTCCGCGCCACGACATCGGCCTCGACACAGCAGTAGTCCCAGGGCGTTTGGCAGTTGTCGCCTTCGCTCTCGCGACAGGACTTGAGCTCCGCGTCGATGAGCGTGAAGGCCGCGCGGCCCGCAGTGAAGTCCTTCACCCGTCCCACCACGACCACCTCGGCGCCATCCCTGGCATTCCGCCGAACATCACGGACGCGCGTCGCCTTCGCCAGCGCCGCTTCGGACCAACAGGTTTCCGGAATCGCGCGCGTCGTCTTGGTGCTCTTGCCCTTCTGCTGGGGCGACTCACCGCAGGCGAGGAGGAACATCATCGAGGTGAGGGGAAGCAGGATCTGTGGGCGGTGAAACATGTTCTGGTCTTCCTTCTGGTGCCGGCTTCTTGGCTCTTGGCGTTGGCCTGGCTAGCTCTCCTTGAGCGCTCTGGCCACGGAGAGGCGCAGGATGCGGAACAGCGCGGGGGTGGCACCCGCCAGGGTAACCAACACCATGCCGCCGAGGCCAACCAAGATGCTAATCGAATCCACCTCCAGACGGAACGCGGTCATCGCCATGCTGACCGCGACATGGCCCAGGAGGAGGCGAGCCGCCAGCAGCCCCAACAGCGCGCCAGCCATTCCCAGGGTGAGGGTCTCCTGCAACACCGATACCGCCAGGGCACTGCCGCGGAAGCCGATGGCACGCAGGGTAGCCAGCTCGCGGATCCTGCCTTGCACCGAGGCGACGACGGTGTTGGCTCCCGCCGTGGTGGCCGCGATCGCGATCAACACTGCCATCGTCCACGACAGGGCCAGGATCGGATCGAAGTAGGCGGTCAGCTCGGCGTAGTACTTCGGGGCGGGGATTGCCACCAGCTCCAGGTCCAGCCGGCGTTTGGCAAACAGGTCCACGTCCGCCAAGTCGTCGGGGCCAACCACGCGGACGAACACACAGGAACAGTCTTCCCGCTGCGCGAGGCCCTGGAGCTCGTACAGCGGCAGCCAGATCTCGGACTCCACCGTCGTACCCGGGGCTGCGAACACGCCGACCACCTGGAAGGTGCCACCCTCGACCTGGATCGTGCTTCCCGGTCTCAGGTCTGCTGCCGGCAGGCCACACTTGTCGGCGGCGAGGCGGCCCACCAGCGCCTCCCCAGGACCGGGCAATCGGCCCTCCACCAGCGTCACCGACTCGTGGACCAGGAAGGCCCGCTCGGTGACACCACGTACGAACGCCTGATAGGCCTCGGGATCGTTGGCCAACCGCAGCTCGGTGCCCATGTGGATCTCCGGCGACGAGGCCGGCAGGTCGCCGACGCGCACCACACCGGGCACATCCGCAGCGACGAGATCTGCCACCGCCGGGCTCATCGCCGAACGCACGATGTCCCCCATCGCCGACGTGGAGACGAGGATGGCGGTGTTCGGGGGTGCTGCGCCCAGGTTGCTGGCCTCCAGGCTCCGCACGAAAGCACTCGTGGCCACCAGCAGCCCTGCAACCATGCCACTTGCAAGCACCAACAGCAGGCTCCGCACCGGTCGGCGCCCAGCGTTGCGGATCGCGTGGTGCAAGGGAAGCAGCCGGATCGGAATCATGTGCCGCTCCGAATGGCCCGGACGATGTTGGTGTGTGCGGCCTGCAGCGCCGGCAGAAGACCGGCCACCAGGGCCGCGCCCGTCACCAGCAACAGGCTCAACAGCACCACGCCGGAGGTGAAGGCGAAGCCCACCTGCACACCCTCGACACCGACAGCCACACCGGTCCAGGAGATCAGCGGGTAGATGGCCGCGAGCCCCAGCAGGCTCCCGGCCAGGCCCAGGGTGGTGGTCTCCGCCAGAACGATCAACGCGAGCTGCCAGGCATGAAAACCGATGGCCCGGAGGACTCCGAACTCGCGCTGGCGCTCGTGGACAGCCATGTAGATCGTGTTCGCCACCAGGATCATCACCATCACCACGCAGGCGACGCCGAAAACCCGTCCAAAGCCGAGGATCTCCCGGAGGTCGCGAGTCGCGCGCTCCAGGAACGCGGACATGGGCCGGGTGTCGGTGGGCTCCTCGGCGGTGGCGAGGCGTCGGTCGATCTCATCGGCGATCTCCTTGCAGCGCGAGGGATCCCGGACTTTCACCTCGAACTGGGTGACAGTGCCCAACCGGTTTACCGGACCCGAGCGTTGCAGGAACTCCAGGTGCGTGAGCACCAGGGCCTCCTGGGTTGAATCCTTGGAGCCGAACACGCCGACCACCTTCACCACGATGTCCCCGAAGCGGAACTTGTCCCCGACGCGGAGGCCGCGCCGGGTCGCGAACTCTCGACCCACGAGTGCCGCGTCCGCCTCCCGCCGGAACATCTCGACATCTCCCTCGAGGATCTCGAGGTCCCGGGTCGACAGCAGAGTCTCCACCGGCGCGCCGTGGAAGGTGATCATGTCCAGGTTGGTGCGGCAGTTGTTCAGGAACACTTTCACCGGCAGCACGGACTCTACGCCCTCTATGGTTGCGATCTCGCGGGTGTAACGTTCCGGCAGGAACGAGGTCTGGGGGCAGTAGCGGTTCTGACGGTAGACCACCAGCGTGCGGTTCTTGTCACCGGACTGCAGCGCCTCGTCCATGCCTGCAGCGAACGCCTCGATCCCGATCAGCAGCATGACCGCGAAGCCCACTCCGACGATCGTGAGCAACGTGCGCAGCGGCCGACGCCGCAGGTTGCGCCGGACGATGCGAACGGTGTCGCCAAGGGTCATGGGTGAGACTCCTGCTTCTCCTGGTGCATCAATCTGCCCTTGTCCAGGCGGAGGGCGCGGGTGCCCTCCCCCACCGCTCGCACGTCGTGGGTGACCATCAAGACAGTCTTGCCCCGCTCCCGGTTCAATCGTCCGAGGAGGTGAAGCACCTCCCTGGCGGAGTCGGCGTCCAGGTTGCCCGTGGGCTCGTCGGCCAGGATCAGCTCGGCATCCGCGACGATCGCACGGGCGATCGCAACCCGCTGCTGCTGGCCGCCGGAGAGCTGTTTCGGCAGGTGTCCCTGGCGGTCGGTCAGGTCCACAAGCTCCAGAGCGGCCGCCACCCGTGTGTGGCGCTCCCCTTTGCTCATCGGGAACAACCAGAGCGGCACCTCGACGTTCTCGTAGGCAGTCAGCACCGGTACCAGGCTGTAGTCCTGGAACACGTGGCCGACGGTCCGCGCCCGCCAATCCGCACCCTCGCGCCGGCTCAACCTCGCGAGGTCCTGGTCCCCGACGAGGACGCGCCCGGAATCGGGCTGATCGATGCCGGCGACCAGGTTGAGGAGAGTGCTCTTGCCACTTCCCGATGGGCCCAGCAGGACCATGAACTCGCCCTGGCGCACCTCCAGGCTGACGTCCTGGAGCGGCGTCACGACGTGTTCCCCCAGGCTGAAGGACTTCGTCACCTGCTCCAGGACCACGAAGCTCATCGCTGGTCCTCGATGTGGATCCGCGCACCTGCCGTGAGACGATCGAAACCGCTGGCAATGACCTTGTCCGTCAGGTTCAGCCCTTCCAGGACCACGACGTCCTGGCCGCTGCGTTGGCCGATGAGCACCTGCCGCCGAACCGCGCGACCACTCCGGCCATCCACGACCCAGACCGTGTCCTGACCTCTCAGGCACCGGGCCTCGATGCGCACTGGCGTCGACATCGACCTGGTTTCCTCCGCCTGCTCTCGGAAGACCGAAACCGTGCAGAGCATGTCCGGC
>QJVU01000456.1 GCA_003235605.1 Planctomycetota bacterium
AGGCTGGCATCGTCTACCTGCTCAACGACGGCAAGGGCATCCTGAAGCCCGCGCTGTCGGTGCTGTTTCCCAAGATCACCGACCGCGTCCGCGACATGAAGATGGCCGACGTCAACGACGATGGCTATCCGGATCTGCTGATGAGCATGGACACGGGCACCGCTGGCACGATGCTGCTCCTCAACAACCGAGGCGCCCTGGTCGACGCCACCAGCTCGTTGGCCAACCACCCGTTCTGCTTCTCGTTCGCCGTCGGCGACTACGACCGGGACGGGGACACCGACATCGTGCTGCCCACCAACGGGGGCGGCCTGCGCATGCTGTTGAACGTCCGCCGCCAGCTGCACGCCGCGCTGCCGCCGGCGCTCGGTGGCCGCTACGTGGTCGACCTGCGCTGGCGGTTCCGTGCCGCCTCCAACGCCCATGCCGCCATCCTGGCGATCAGCGCGAGGGCGCAGAGCGTCAGCCTGCCGCCCCTCGGGGTCCTGGGGATCGATACCGCTTTCATGGTGGCGCTGCCCATGCGGCCCCTGCCCGGCACGGCCGGCCAGCTGGAGTATGCCTTCCCGGTGCCGGCGAACCAGAAGCTCATGGGCCTGCCGGTCCTTGCCCAGGCGCTCCTTGCGACCCCGGAGGGCCTCAGGCTGACGAACACCGAGAGCAGCGTCGTGCGCTAGGCCGCTACTGGATTCTCGCCACCACCGTGTTGGAGATCACGGCGAGGCCGGAGGGTGCGGCGGGATCGGCGACCACGAAGGCCGTGCAGAGCTTGAGGCCGACGAGGCGCGGGTCCGGTGGCAGCACGATCCTGGCGTGGCCCTGGCCCTTGCTGTCCAACCTGCCCACGTAACCCTGGAAGACCGACGGGACGCTGTTCGCGATGGATGCGAACAGGACCGGGTCGACGGCAAGCCGAACGAACCGGTAGTCCACCGGCAACAGCCCGGGTGCCGCCGAGGTGGCCATCTGGTAGAGCCTGCCAGGGTAGGCGGAGGCCCGCAGGGTGAAGTCGATCGTCTCGCCGACCTTCGCCCGGTGGCGCAAGGTGGATCCCTCGACGAGGAGCACCGTGGGATGGAGTTCGAGAGGCTCCCCTGGAGTCAGGTCCCTGCCCTGCAACTCCGGTCCCCCGGCGAAGTAGCGAGGTGAGCGGAAGGAGACGTTGGTGACCGCTCCCGGAACCGTCCCCTGGGTCAGGATGCCCGAAGTGGTGGAGGGGTTGCGGTACTCCCACACCATTTTCTTTGCCGGGGTGATCTCGAAGAAGTGACCGTTCCAACCGCTGCAGATCAGCGTGTTGCCGTTCTGCAGCCGTTGGGCCCCGGAGACGAAACCCGAGAAGAAGTCGGTGGGGTTCGGCGCGGAGTACGACCAGACCGGGTCCTTGGGGCCCCAGGCCGCGCCGGTGCGCGGATAGCGGCCTTGGCGGTCCACCGGCGGCACGATCTCGTCGACGCTGGAGGCGTCGCCGCCCGGCCGACCGGGACCGTTGTTGAAGATCATGATGTTGCCGGCTCCGGACAGGCCGTCCGGGATCCAGTGGGCGTCGTGCTGCTTGAAGAGGCGGCGGTCCGCGGCGGTTCCCGCCCGGTAGGCGGCGGGATTGCCCCATCGGTAGAGGAGGTCGCCGCCCATGCCGTAGCGGCCACCGGTGTGGCGACTCGCCTGCTTCGTGTTCGTGGTGTGGTCGAGGATCCAGATCTCGTCGAAGCCACGGATGCTGACCATGACCTGATCCAGGTTGGCGTTGTAGTCGATGGCGTTGGTGTGGTGCCAGTCGTTGATCCCGCCGTTCGACCAGTTGATGTCGATGCGCTCCGGATGGTCCTCGACCTTCCCGTAGTTCGCCTTGGTCTCGTCGAAATCCTGGATCAGGTGGTCCCACGAGTGCCACTCCCAGACGATCTTCGATCCCTGGGCCGGGTCCACCTCGATGATCTTGAGGGGCCAGAGTACACCGTTGCGCAGGTCCTCCGGGTCGCGCCCGGCAGCGATTGCCTCCTCCTTCGTCTTCAGCTCCCACGAGATCATCAGGATGTTGCCGTTGGGCATCACCTCGATGTCGTGATGCAGGCAGTACTTGTCGCTGGAGTGCTGGAAGAACCAGAGCCGCTCACCGCTCCAGCTGAAGCGCTCCACGACACCGCCGGCGCCCCCGGCGGGGAAGACACTGTTTCTCGCATTGCCGCAGCGGATCAGGTCGCCTCCTGGCAGCAGGTAGATCGACATGCCGGGCTGGTAGTCGCTCGACCAGCTGTTCACGATCCGGCCTCGCATGTCGATCAGATAGGTGCCGCTGGCCTGGAACGTTCCGAACAGGGTATAGCCGGCGAAGGAGCCAACGTCGTCGCGCTCGAGCCCGTTCTCCACCGGCACGGTCTGGCCGGAGTACTCGATCAGGTAGCCCAGCATCTTGGCGGTCGCCGGTGAGTCGGCCCACGTCGTGCCGATCTCTCCGCCGCCGAAATGCACCCGGTCGGCACCGGAGTCGTTGTCCGGCATCCCCTCATCCCAGGCGGCGAAGGACCAGGCCTCGCCCTCGGCCCAGACCCAACCCTCCGTGGGTTCCTTGGACCCAGGGCGCTGGAGGCCGCCGAGCCACGGGCCGTTGTAGCGATCGCTGGCGAGCTTCTCCCAGAAGCTCTGGTCCTGGATCGCGTCGCCGACGACTTCGTTTTCCTCGGATGAGGTGATGGTGGCCAGGTACCCACCGGCAGCCGCCGCAGCCCGGTGGGCATCGTTCCAGGTGATGCCGCCCTTGACGGCGACGGCTTCGTACCAGTGCGTGGTGCCGTCAGGATGGGAGAACCAGAACAGGCCGCTGCCGCTCTGGGCGCTCACGGTTGCAGGGCAGAGAAGGGCGATAGAGGCGCCCCCGACGAGGATCCAGCTGCGGATCCGGAGCCAAAACAGCTGCTTCATGGGATGGCAACGGGTCGAGGGGCAGCCGGGACATGCTAGCCGCAACCCGCCGCCGTGGTCCACCCCGTCCCAACGGGGGGACGATGCACGCTTGCGGCTGCGCCCTGCCGCTGCACCCTCGCGCCGCGTCCTACCGCCGCTCGTACAGCCAGACGAAGGACTTGCGTTGGGGCGCGGGCACCAGCTCGTTCAGCTGCTTGGCCAGCGCCTGGTATTCCTTGGTCAGCGCCGAGGTCTGGTCGCGGTACTTGGTGTAGACCGCCGACTTCATGGCCCGTGCCTCGTTGCTCTTGGGGTCCATTCCGGCCGCGGCGTCATCGGCTTCGGCCCGCATCTTCGTCATCAGCTCGGACCGGCGGCTCTGGACCACGCTCTGCTCCTTCTCGAGGCGCGCCACGGTGGTCTTCTCCTCGGCGGTCAGGGGGCGACCCTTGGGTGTCCACATGGAGTAGCCGCCGACCACCAGGTCCAGGTCGCCGTCCCCGTCGAAGTCCACGGCATCCACGTAGAGCCCGGCGTCGGGACGGGTAGCCTCGGACTGGCCCTTGGCGCTCGGCGGGATCAGGGTCTCCAGCCTGCCGAAGACGGGCTTGCCCTTGGTGCCGTTGTTGCGGGAGAGGTAGACGGCGCCACCTTCGCCCTCCTGACCGTAGCTGTCCCCGAAGCTCCCGGCGATCAGATCCAGGTCCCCATCCCCGTCCCAGTCCACCAGGCGCGGCGCCGTCATCTTGTGGGGAATGGCGAAGTGCTCCCCTGCCGCCATCACCGGGATGTCCATGCCGGTGAACCTCGGCTTGCGGTCGTCGCCCTCGTTCATCTGGCGGTACAGGTGCCCGTTCTCGTAGCTGCCCAGCAGCAGGTCATGGTCCCCGTCGCCGTCCCAGTCGAAGGCCAGCGCGGAGATGCACCGCTCGTTCGGAGGGACGTCCGTGCCAAGAGCCCGGCCGATCGTCTGGTGCTCGTTGTCCTTCCAGTTCCAGAATTTGGCGATGATGATCCGCTCACCCTGGGCGTCGTTCACGCACTGGGGCTTGCCGAAGCCCTCCGGGCTGCCGTAGGCGATGTGCGGCGAGCCATCGAAGGTGGCGGTGAGGTAGTCGAGGTGGCCATCGGCATTGAAGTCCACGAACTGTGAACCCATGCCGATGCATCACCAGTTGTCGAACTTGAGAGGCTTGCCGTCCCGGTCCATGAGCTCCCTCTCGGCACCGAACAGGATCGCGTGCTTGCCTTGCTTGTCCTGGCTGTTCTGGCCGCGCTGCGCGAGTCGGGGCGCGAAGGTCACCTTTCCGAACAGATCACCCACCACGATGTCCAAGAGCC
>QJVU01000393.1 GCA_003235605.1 Planctomycetota bacterium
GCGCGACGAGACTGCTGACCGCGCTGCCCACGCCCCAGTACAGACAGTAGAAGATCGTTTCGATGCCGAAGCCGACCCCCAGGGCGGAGCGTGCGGCGGCACCGAATTCGCCGAGCGGACCGTTCAGCAGGACAAGGTAGACCAGGGAGTAGATGGCGATGGCAATGCAGAAAGGCCCGCCGATCCGCAGGATCTGGAGGACGCGGGCACCCTGGTCCGAGGGCATGAACAGCGTGCCGGCGCCACGCTGGCGAAGCAACCGGACGCCGATCACGACAACCAGGGCACGCGAGATGACCGTCGCTATGCCCACACCCTGAACCTCGAGGTGAGGCACCAAGAGCCAGTTCAGGATGCCGTTGGAAACCACCGCCAGGATCTGCAACAACAGCGGGGTGCGGGAGTCCTTCATCGCCAGGAACGAGCTGTCGACAGCCGGCACCGCTGCCATCACGACCTGGCCCACGGCGATCCAGAACAGGTAGTCGGCAGCGAAGGCCCGTTCCCGGGCCAGATCCGCGCCGCCGTGTCCGTGGATCAGCTGCTCGCAGAGCCAGGGCAGCGCGGCCACCGTCAGCAGGGCGACCGCTGCGCCGATGGCGATCGAAACGCGCAGCGACCTGCGCATGGTTGCGAAAGCACGCTCGTTGTCACCCTCACCCAGCCGTCGCGCCGCGATGGCAAGGTTCCCCACACCCACCATCTCCGCGAAGGCAATGAAGAATATCGCCACCATGCCGCCGACCCCGACCGCAGCTTGTGCCTCCACCCCCAGCGGCTGCACGAAGAACTGGTCGTTCAGCCGGAACAAATGGTGGACGATCATGGCCAGGGTCGCCGGCCATGCCAGGTCGAAGAGATCGCGTCGCTGCTGGCGCACGGGGACGGCAGTAGACCCGCAACCGCTGCGGAAGCAACGCTGGCACTACCTGCTCAGCTCGATCTTCTCGAGTCGGTGTTGGTCCCCATCCTTGACCTCCAGCTTCCTGGTCCGGCGGCCGAAGCCGGGCTTGTGCACGCTCAGCTGATACTTGCCTATCGGCAAATGCTCGAACACGTGGCGCCCGCTGGGACCGGTCTTCGCCTTGTAGGCGAAGTAGCGCGTTACCTCGATCTGGTGCATCTCCAGCTCGGCGTCGGCGACCAGATAGCCATACCGGTCGGAAACTTCCACCGTCACCGGCGCGCCGCTGGGCACCAGCACCAGCGCGCTCTGGGTGGTGACCTTGTGGTGCCCGTCGTTGGTGTGGATCGCGTTGACCGGCAGCACCGTGATCTTCTCAGGCACGTTCATGGGGGCGTTCAGGTGGCCCACGTAGATCTTGTAATCCCCCTGCACGACGTCTTCGAGCAGCACCTGACCGTAGTTGTTGCTGGTGCCGCGGTAGACGGGACGGTCCCCGGCATCTCCTTCGGGGACCATCTGCACCGACAGCCCAGGACGCGGGGTCTGCCGCTGGTCCCGCAGCAGAATGCTGAAGATCACGCCCGGAGCCAGCCCGAGCTGGACCTCGCCGCATGGCTTCTCCCTGGTCACGTGCACTCTCGCCTGGCTGCCGTTGAGCTGCGCAGCTTGCACGCGGACGACGTAGCCGTGCCGGGAGAACGGGATTCCCTCCAGGGTGAAGAACGGCGTGCCCACGTGGTCGTACGCGAACCGCTGGTTCTTTCGGAACGGTTTCTTGCTGTTGTCGCTTCCGAGGGCGTTCTCGTTGATGTCCTCGACGACCTCGATCGTGTAGGAGTGCAGCCTGTCGAGCACCCTGGTGTCGAGGGCAATGCGCCCGTCGATGATGCCGGTGGTGGTTCCCGGCTCGATGGGCCGGGACGGTCTCTCGGTCCGCCCCACCGAAGCCGGGGCCGTTTCCGGACGGCCCTGCAGGAGGTTGGTGCCACCGTCGTCCGGTGCTGGATGCCGTTCCGGTGCCGGGTCCCCACCTGCGCTGGCCTGGGCCGTGGGCTGGTATTGGCCACTCAGATCGTCCCCGCTGCCGAACTCCCAGGAGACGATGCCCACCCCGGTCAGCACCAGGGCGATGCCGATCAGGAGGAACGTCTGCGGCGGTCTCAAGGGGACGACAGGTGGGGGATCGGGGCGGCCGGTTTGGGGGGGTCTGGGGCGGCAGGTCGGGGACCCGTTCGCCCATTCCATAGTACCCCCGTGGGACCGGGAAACGCCGGAAGCGCTTCCCGCCGGTCTGGAAGTACTTGGGGAAACGCTCGCTATGATGGCCCCTCCGCCTGGAGATCGGGCATGAAACACCTGGTTCTGGCTGTTCTCGCTGCTCCTGCTGTTGGGGCCATGGCACCGGCCGCCCACGCAGACCATCAGCCCACACCTCGGGAGCTGACCGCCTACCTGCCCGCGGACACTCCTCTGGTGGTGGACCTCTACGACGGCGCGGCGTGCTTCGAGGCGCTGAGAGGCCTTGTGGAGCCCCTGCCCAGGGGGCTTCCCAAGCAGGTGGCAGCGGTCGCGCAGGCCCTGCCGCTGGTGGTCAAGGCCACGACCGGTATGACCCCCGAGGACCTCCTGACGGTACTTGCCCCCGGTCAGGTGACCGCCGCCTTCTTCCCCGCCAGCGCCGGGGGGCAGGGGCCTTTCCCGGTGGTCATGAGCAGGGTCGAGGATCCCGAAGAGATCCGGCGGCTGGCGAAGCGCCTGGGGAAACGGGTGCCCTTCCACGTTCAGGGTCGTGTCCTCACCGTCAGCAACAACCAGCGGAACCTGGAGGCGGCGCTGCGCTTCCGGGGCAGCGGCAGGCCCTCGCTGCTCGAGAACCGCCGCTACATCCAAGGCCGCGCCGAGCTGAGGCCGGGGGCCAGTCTGCGGTTGTACGTGGACCTTGCGTACATCCGCAGGATCCGCGGCCGGGGTTTCTACCAGGCCCTGCCAGGACTCGCGCGTCTGCTCGTGGGACCGCTGGCCCACGTGCTGGATACCGCCGGCCGCGCCGACGCCAGGCTGGATCTTCTGGCGGACCGGCTGGCGCTGAGCGGTTGCCTGGACGCGACTGCGACGGCAGTGGCGAAAAAGGGCCCTCCAGTCAGCAGCCTCGTGCGCCACGGTGCCAGCGCCCGCCTGCTGCCACCGGCGCCGGCGGGCACCATCGCGGCGCTGTACCTGGACCGGGACGTGACGGCGTTCTTCGGAAACGCCGACAACCTCCTGGACGAGGACGCCGCCAGCAAGGTGAAACAGTTCCTGTCGGTGGCGAACCAGTTCCTGGGCAGCTTGGACTTCCGCGACGGCCTACTGGCGGCTGTCGATCTTCCAGGAGCCATCTTCGTCACCGACACCGCACCGGAGTCGAAGGACCAAGCGGCGCAGCCGCGCGTCAGCTTGCCGGCGTTCACCCTGGTGGCGCCGCTGACGGGTCACCAGCAACGCGCCGCCAAGCGGGCGCTGACCCGGGCGTTCGAAAGCATCGGGTTCATTGCCACCAACGAGCGTCGCCGCAACAAGCGCTACCCCATTCAAGTGCGGCCGCGGGAGGAGACCCGCGGCGAGCACAGGTTGCTCTACCTTGCCCATGGCGAATGGGATGGACCTGGAAAGCCACCCTTGGACATGGGGTTCGGCGTCACGCTGCTGTTCACCCACGATCATCTGGTCCTCTCCAGCACCCGCGACGGAGCCGTGCGGGCTGCCGATGCCATGAAGGGTGGAAGTAGTGTGCGGGTGGGTGGTGACGATCTGCGCGTGAGCGGCAAGTGGCTGGCCCACTACCTGGCCAAGAACCAGGAGGTGCTGGCCCTGGACCGCGTGCTCAAGGAGGGAGACACGCTGCGCCAGGCGAACCAGTTCTGGAATGGCGCAACCGCGGTGCTGCGGATCCTGGAGGCGGAGGCCAACGTGACACCGGGCAAGGAAGCCACCAGCTTCTCGCTGTTGCTGCTGAGGGTGCCGAGATGACGCTGCTGGAGCCGTTCGAACCCACCGCCGAGAATCCTTTCGATCTCGCCAAGGCCGGCCACCTCCTGCGTCGCGCTGCCTTCGGTGGCTCCCTGGCAGCGCGGGAAGCCCTGGTGGAGATGGGTGTCGGCAACGCCGTGGACACGGTGTTCGCAGAGGGTCCCGGCGAGGACGTGGATGGAGCCTTCGACCAGGCCTTGGCTTTCTCGGACATCGAGCGGGTGCGCGCCTACCGTTTCTGGCGCATGCTGTGTGGCCGGCGGCGCTTGGGGGAGCGCATGAGCTACTTCTGGCATTGTCACTTCGCCAC
>QJVU01000264.1 GCA_003235605.1 Planctomycetota bacterium
CCAGCCGGATGCGGCGCTCGCCTTCCTTGCCCACGAGGGTGACCTCAGCACCCATCGCGGAGAGCAGCGGCACCGAGTCCGAGCTCTGCACCGCCCAGCATCGCGGGCTTCCGGGAGCAACCCAGCAGATCCGGCCGGCCTCCTTCATGCAGAAGTCGATGGACTGCCGCCACTCGAAGGTCTGGTTGTAGTAGGTGCACCGTGTGTCCAGCAGCAGGTTGCCCCCGATCGTGCCCATGTTGCGCAGCAACGGCGTCGAGATCGTGGCGATGCCACGGGCCACCGCCGGGTACTCCTCCCGCAGCTGGGGTGAGTGCTCGAGATCGCTGAGCAGCGTCATCGCACCAAGAGTGGCGCCACCCTTCTGACCGAAACCGGAGATCCCGCACAGATCCTGTAACGCGGCCAGGCTGACCACCACCTTGGGGTTCTGGTGACGCCGCTTCATGTTGGGGTACAGGTCCGTGCCGCCGGCGACATACATGGCCTCGGGTCCATGGTCAGCAGCGATCTTGACGGCCTCGCTCACCGTCGTTGGCCGGTAGTACGTGAAATCCGGAAGGCGCAGCACTACCGGGCCACCTCCCGCGGCTCTTCGACGCCCTTACCTCCCTGCCAGGGCGTCTTCATGCGGCGAGGTTCCGGCCAGCGCGCCATCGGCACCTTGTCCGGACCCACTCGGGCCGCCTCGCCCCTGTCCCGACGCTGGAGGCCCAGATGGATCTTGTGAGGGGTCACGGGGATCTCGTCGACCCGGACCCCCACCGCGTCGAACACCGCGTTCGCCACCGCCGGCATGATCGGCAGCAGCGGTCCCTGCCCCACTTCTTTGGCACCGTAGGGCCCGTTGCGGTCCGGATCTTCGACGATGTAGGTCGTGACCTCCGGCATCTCGAGGGTGGTCGGACTCTTGTACTCCAGGAGGGAGGGAGTCTGGTGCTGGAAGACACGCCGTCCCTTGTGGGAACGGTCGCGGTATGCCATCTCCTCCATCATCGCCTCGCCAAGGCCCATGTAGACGCTGCCCTCGATCTGGCCCATGGCCAGCGCAGGGTTGATGGCGCGGCCGACATCGTGTGCCACCCAGATGTGGGGAACCCTGTAGATGCCGGTCTCGAGGTCCACGTCCACCTCCACCACCGCGGCGCTGTAGGAATACGAGGGGCTCGGCCCCACGCCGCCACCCTTGAAGCGGGCCGCGGACTCCGGTGGCTTGTAGGAGCCCACGGTGCCGATGGTTCCGAATCGAGCCTCGGCACAAACGACGGCTTCGGCGAAGGTCATGCCCTTCTCGGGATCCTCGGCGTCGAAGACCCTCTCGTCCGCAAAGACCAGCCTGCCCTTTGGGACCGCCAACGTCTCGGCGACGGCACTGGCAACGACCTCCCGCGCCCGCTCTGCCGCCGCCATGGCGGCGTTACCGGTCATCAGCGTCACACGGGAGCTGTAGCTCCCGAGGTCCACCGGGGTCAGGTCGGTGTCAGCGGTGACGATGCGCATCTTCAGCGGGTCCACGCCCAGGACCTCGGCCACGATGTAGGCCAGGATCGAGTCCGAGCCCTGGCCGATGTCGGTGCTGCCGCAGAACACCGTGACCAGACCGCTGCGATCCAACTGCAGCTGCACACCGGACTGGGGCATGCTGTTCCAGTAGATGGGCAGGCCGGCGCCGGAGAGGTAGCTGCTGCAGGCCAGACCGAGTCCCCGGCCATTGGGCAGCTTCCCGCGGCGCTGTTTCCAGCCAGAGCCCTCGACCACCTTCTCGATGCATGCGCCGAGGCCCATCGACCCGATGCGCAGGAAGTTGGCGGTCAGCGACTCCTTGGGGGCCAGGTGCTTGAGGCGCAGCTCCGCCGGATCCATGTTCAGGTCACAAGCCACCTTGTCGAGCTGCACTTCCAGGGCGCAGCGGGGCTGGGGCGTGCCATGGCCCCGCTTGGGTCCACAGGGCGCCTTGTTGGTGAAGTAGCGAACGCCGCGGAAGTGGTAGTTGCGGACCTTGTAGGTGACGGTCTGGAGCGCCCCGGTATAGAACGTGGAGGCCACCCCGTAGGAACCGTAGGCGCCACCGTCCAGGTAGCTCTCGAAGTCCAGGGCCTGGATCTCACCATCCTTGGTGACGCCGATCCGGGACCTCATGAGCACCGGGTGCCGCCCCCGGTGACAGTAGAAGACCTCCTCCCGCGTGAGACAGATCTTCACCGGCCGTCCGGTCTTCATGGCCAGGGCTGCCGCGGCGATCTCGTGGTTGAACGGGTCGCTCTTCCCGCCGAAGCCGCCGCCGTTGGGGCAGGCGATGACGCGGATGTTGCTGGCCGGCAGCGGCGCCAGCACCTTGGCCAGGGCCCGGTGCACGTAGTGGGGAGTCTGGGTGCTGCTCCACAGGGTCAGCTTGTCGTCGTGGTCGTAGCAGGCCACCGCTGCGTGCTGTTCCATGGGCAGGTGGGTGTTGCCCTCGAAGAAGAACAGGTCCTCGCGGACATGGTGGGCAGCGCTGAAACCCTCCTCGGGATCCCCGAACTGCAGGTTGACACACTTGTGCACGTTGCCCGTCGGGCCATAGTCGTGGATCCGCGGCTCCTCGGTCTCGGCAGCCTCGAACACCGAGCCGATCGTGGGCAACCTCTCGTAGTTCACCTTGATCCTGCGGCAGGCCTCCCAGGCGGTCTCCTCGTCCACCGCCGCCACTGCGGCCACCGGATCCCCCACCATGCGGACCTTGTCGATGCACAGGGTGTGCTCGTCCTGGCTGACCGGCAGAATGCCAAAGGAGACTGGCAGCTCCTCACCCAGGAGGATGCCATGGACACCGGGCAGCTCCCGGGCCTCGTCGATGTCGATGCTCTTGATCCGTGCGTGGGCCTCGGTGCTGCGCAGCAGCTTCATGTGCAGCATCCGGGGTAGCACGATGTCGTCGGCGAACAGCGTCCTGCCCGTGACCTTGCTGCGGGCGTCCACCTTGCGGTAGGGCTGCCCCACGACCCGCAAGGTCGTCGGGTCCACGTCGTGACGGTAGTAGCGGTCCCGGCCGTGGTCAGTGGCCATGGATGCTCTCCCTCGGCGGCGCGGCCGCCTCACCTCGCATCCGTGCCGCCGCCAGCTCCACGGCCTCGTAGATCTTCAGGTACCCGGTGCAGCGGCAGAGGTTGCCCGCCAGCTCCTTCCGGATGGTCTCACGGTCCGGGCTCGGGTTCGCCGCGAGCAGCGCCTGGGCCGCGAGCAGGAACCCGGGAGTACAGTAGCCGCACTGGGCAGCACCCAGGTCAGCGAACGAGTCCTGCAGCGGATGGAGCGTGTTGCCCGAGGCCATTCCCTCCACGGTCCGGATGTCCCTGCCCGCGGCCTCCAGACCCAGCACCAGGCACGACAGCACCGGTCGACCGTCCATCAGTACCGTGCAGGTGCCGCACTCCCCCAGCTCACAGCCATGCTTGGTGCCCGTCAGCCCCATGTCCTCCCGCAGCACCTCCAAGAGCGTCTTGTGGGGAGCAAATGCCACAGTCTGGCGCTCGCCGTTCACACAGAACTCGACGAGCTGCTTGGCATTGGTCCTGGTCTCTGGCGGCGTGGGCATGGGGTGCGGCCATGCTAGCCGACCTGCCGGGATCATCCAGGGAGCGAAGGGGCGTTCTTGCGCTGGCCGCTCAGTTGCGGCTCGACCCAGACACCTGCATCACCCAGTAGATCAGCTGGACGATGGCCACCAGGGTGGAGGCCACGTAGGTGAAGCCCGCGGCGTAGAGGGTCTTGCGCACCCCCGGCATCTCGTCCGCAGCGACGATGCCGGAACCCTCCAGGATCCTCATCGCCCGGAACGAGGCGTCGTACTCCACGGGCAGGGTCACCAGGTGGAACAGGACCGCGGCACCAAAGCCGATGATGCCCACCCACGCGAGGCCGAGGGCACCCGTGATCAGGCCGAAGATGATCAGCCACGGTGCCAGGCCGCTGCCGAAGCTGGCCACCGGCACCAGGGCCGCACGCCACTGCATCGGCCGATAGCCCTGGGCATGCTGGATGGCGTGGCCCACCTCGTGGGCTGCGACCGCCACGGCGGCAGCGGACCGGCCGTGGAGGATGTCGGTGGAGAGGCGCACCACCTTGGCCCGGGGGTCATAGTGATCGGAGAGCATGCCGGGCTCTCCCTCGATCTGGACGTCGTGGATGCCGGCCCCCTGCAGGATGGCGCTGGCGGCCTCGGCACCCGAAAAGCCCGAGCGCAGCC
>QJVU01000280.1 GCA_003235605.1 Planctomycetota bacterium
CGGGAGTTCGAGCTGCTGGAGTACCTGCTCCGGCACAAGGATCAGGTCGTGTCCCGGGAGATGCTGGCCCGGGATATCTGGAGGGAAAGCCACCGGGCAACCCCCCTGGACAACCTGATCGACGTCTACGCGGCACGGCTGCGGAAGAAGGTAGACCTGGACTCCACCCTCAAGCTGATCCACACCGTGCGAGGCGTGGGCTTCGTCCTCGGGGAGGTGGAGCCATGAGGTGGTGGCCCAAGAGTCTCAGGACGCGCCTGACCCTCTGGTACGCCGGCGCATTGACGGCGGTCCTGGTCGTGTATGCCGGTGGGGTGTTTGCCTACGTGAGCCACAGCTTCCACAGCAAGCTGGACCGGCAGGTGGACCAGGACTTCGAAGCGGCCGAGGAACTGCTCTTGATCCCCAACGACGTCCTCACGCTCGCGGAGTGGCAGACATCCAGCCACCACGAGGACGAAGGTTCCAGCGCACGCTGGGTCTCGGTCTGGAACCAGGAGGGGGAGCTCCTTCACCACCGTGTGCCCAGCGGAAAGGTGGCGCTGCCTGCCCCTGGCACACCGCCTGCCACGCGCATGGGACCGGAGAGCGTTGTGTTGGCGGACGGCGAGGCGGTACGCCAGGTGTTCGGCCCCTACCGGGTCGGAGACGTGCCCGTAACGATTGCCGTGGCCCGATCGGAGCAGAGGCTGCGCCGCGAGTTGAACCAACTCCTGCTGGTCCTTTTGGTGGGGCTGCCCCTGGCCGTGGTCCTGGCCGGGCTTGGCGGTTGGTTCCTGGCGGGACGAGTCCTCCGCCCCGTGGGGAAGATGGCGGCGCGGGCCCGCACGATCACGGCCGAGTGCCTGTCGGCACGCCTGCCCGTGGAGTCGGACGACGAACTGGGGAGCCTGGCCACGGTGTTCAACGAGACCCTCGCGCGACTGGAGCGCTCCTTCGGGGAGATGGCCCGGTTCACTGCCGATGCCTCCCACGAGCTCCGCACACCCCTCACTGCGATGCGCAGCGTCGGCGAGGTCGGCCTCAAGAGCTCCGGGAACGAGGCGAGCTACCGGGCGGTCATCGGCAGCATGCTGGAGGAGGTGGACCGGATGGCCCGGCTGGTGGAGGGCCTCCTCACCCTGGCCCGGGCCGACGGCACCGACGTCCGACTGCAACGGAAGCGCACCGACCTCGTGGATCTGGCGGGCGAGGTCGCCCGCTACCTGCAGGCCCTCGCCGAAGAAAAGGGCCAGTCGATCTCGGTGGCGTCCCAGGGAGAGCTCCAATTGGAGGTCGACCCTGCCGTCCTGCGCCAGGCAGTCGTGAATCTGGTGGACAACGCCATCGAAGACGGCACGCCGCACACCCCGATCCACATCCGCGTGGAACGGTCGGCCGCCCGGGGCGCAGCGATCCTGGAGGTGGTCGACTCCGGCCCCGGTATCGCTCCAGAGCATGCCGAGCAGGTGTTCCAGCGCTTCTACAGGGTGCACGAGTCCCGCACCCGGGAGCTCGGCGGCACCGGTCTGGGCCTGGCCATCGCCCGCTGGGCCGTGGAGATCCACGGCGGACACATCGAGCTCGAGTCCGCGCCCGGAAAGGGGAGCTTGTTCCGCATCGTGCTGCCGGATTCCAGCCCAACGAGACAAACACCATGACACCCCCTTCATCCCGCGCCTCCCGACGAGGGTTCCTGGCCAGCGACGGCCTGCTCGCCGCGGCCCTTTGCCTGTTGGCAGCAGGAAGCGTCCCGGCCCAAGGCTTCCACAACACCAACCGGAGCTACCTGGGCAAGGCGCTGCCCGACATCGACTCCGAGGGCGCCTCCTGGATCAACGCCTCCAAGGGGCTGAGCCTCAAGGCGCTTCGGAACGGTCCCACCCTGGTCTGCTTCACCTTCCTGGGTTGAGAAGGTTGCCAACCGACCACGGGTCACCTGGTCAGGTGGCACCAGAATCCAGAGCTCGAGGGGCTGTCCATCGTGGCTGTCTTCCGGAAGGACGGCAGCGACTTCGAGGGTGTCCTGAAACACGTGCGCAAGCGGGGGGCCCGCTACCCTGTCCTGTTCGACAGGGACAGCCGCAACCCCAAGGCGCTCGGGATCACGTCCTATCCGCGGGCCTTCCTTCTGGACAAGGCCGGGGTGGTCGTCTGGGAAGGCCCACTCTGGAAGCAGAACCTGCAGCAGATCGAAGGGCAGATCCGCGAGATCCTTGCGGACAAGCGTCCCGCCGGAACACCACGACCGGGCAACCGCTTCCGTATCGCCTACCTGTCCTGGAGTCCGGACTCCAAGAATCCCGTCGTCCTCACCGTGAGTCCCGACGGCAGCGACCGCCGGGAGCCGGGGAAGCGCCCTGTGGATGTCACGACCAGGACCGTCTCCCCTGACGGGAAGTGGGTCGTGTTCGCCGCAGACCGGGACGGCGACCAGGAGATCTATGCCATGGAACTGGACGGTAAGCGGCTTCGCCGCTTGACCATGAACCGGGCACGTGACGGCTCCCCCTCCTGGTCGCCCGATGGCAGGCAGATCGCCTTCGTCTCCGACCGGGATGGCACCCAGGAGGTCTACGTGATGGACGCGGACGGGTCCCACCAACGCCGCCTCACCCGCAGCAGGGGTGCGAAGGTGGGTCCCGTGTGGTGGACGCGTTGACTGCAGGCCAGCCGCGTGCACGATCTCCGGACGTGCTGGACCATCCCTGGAACCTGGTATTCCTCGCCGGCTTCGTGGTCTACGCGAGCATTCGCCATGTCTTCCAGAAGCGCACCAGGAACGAAGAGAAGGTGCTGTCGCGCCGCGACGGCCTGGAGGTGACGCTGATGGTCCTCGTCGGGATCGGCAGCATCCTGCTGCCGGTGCTCTACGTGTTCACCCCTGTGCTGGGGTTTGCGGACTATCGGCTGCCAACGTTCGCTCCCTGGTGTGGCACGGTCGTCATGATCGCCGCCACGTGGATGTTCTGGCGCTCCCACACCGACCTGGGTCTGAACTGGTCGATCACCCTCGAAGTGCGCCGGGACCATCGACTGGTGGAACACGGCGTCTACCGTTGGATTCGACACCCGATGTACCTGTCCATCTTCTTGTGGAGTATCGCCCAGGGTCTGTTGCTGCAGAACTGGCTTGCGGGCTGGTCGGCCTTCGTCACGTTTGCCGCGATGTACATCCTGCGCACCCCTCGCGAGGAAACCCTGATGTGCGAGCACTTTGGAGAGGCGTATCGATGCTACATGGCACGGACGGGGCGGCTGTTTCCTCGTACAAAGACCAGGAAGAGCGTCTAGCGGTCGACCCGCGCAGTTAGGAAATCGCCCCTCGGGAGCCGACAATCTTGGCCATGGTCTCCCTTGGCACATTCGCGTCCACGGTTCGTTCCATCTTCAGGGCGCTGCGCTACGCGGGGCTCGTGTTCGCCGTCATCGCGGCGTGGTTCCTCGGCAAGGAGGTCTACGACATCTACCGGGCCTGTGCAGCCGTGCACCTGGGGCTCGGCCTCGCGTGCCTGGGGGTGTTTGGGCTGCTCTTCTACCTGGCGATCTTCCTGCCGGCCCAGCGCTACCTCCGGGTCCCGCCAGCGGTGTGTCCCCCGGACCTCCCCGGGCTCGAGGGAGACCAGGCACTCCGAGCCAGGGATCTTCGGGCGCGGGCGCGGGGCGTCGAACGCTATCTGCAGAACCTCCTCCGCAACCCCCACCTCAAGGGATCGAGGGCCGAGGTGCAGGCCACCCTCGAGGCCTGCCGTGCGCTGCAGAACGCCTCGGGCTCAGATTTCGAGAAGGACCGCGAGCGCCTGATCCGATTCGAGCACGACCGCGTGGATCCCCTCCTGGCCGGGCTGGACGACATGGTCCGCCAGACCATCCGTCAGGAGTCCTTGGCGGTGGCCGTTGCCACCGCGGTCTCGCCGTCCGGGGCACTCGACGCGTTCATCGTGCTGTGGCGAAACGTGAACCTCGTGGCCAGGATCGCCGAGCTCTACTACGGACGCCCGGGAATCCGCGGGACGTTCCTGGTGCTGAGCGACGTTTCGTTCGCGGCGGTGATGGCAAGCCAGATGCAGGGCGTCGCGGAGAAGGGCGTGCAGACAGCGGGCAGCTTCTTCGGCAAGGCAGCGTCGCCGATCGCCGGCCCGGTCGTGGACGGCGTCATCAACGGCCTCGTGACGATGCGCATCGGCTACCTCGCAATGCGCCGCTGCCGGGCATTCCGCGCGTTCACGGAGCGATCGGT